>JAFOMB010000162.1 GCA_017419065.1 Erysipelotrichaceae bacterium
CGGGAAGAGAACGGCGAAGATCGTGGCCAGCACCATGATCGATAAGAACCAGCACTTCTCATAAGTTGAAAAGAAAGTGGAATAGAATAAGACGATGGCCAGGGAGACAGCCAGGATGACTAACGCGTTGGCCAGGTTGAATACCGGCATCATCTCTTCGGCCATGACGGAGCGGTAGGTATCCCTGACTTTCTCCGGGGAAGGGCCTTCTACCGGGAAGCAGAGTCTATCTCCCCCTTTCGTTTCATAGACATAGGCAGTGATGTGATCATCTTCCAGCGCTTCGTAATCTTCATAGTAGTAGGAGACGATCATTTTGTCTTCCCCATTACGGTATACGACATCGCAGACCGTAGAGTCTTCATCATAGTCTTCCTCTTCGAAGTCTCTTTCCATCTCCAGCGTCCCGGTATAAGCCACTTCTCCCGGATCGCCATTCACTTTCCTGGATCCGGTATAGAAAGAGAATACAGATCCCAGAAGCAGGAGTACCAGCAGGATGATCTCTGCTGTCTTCAGTTTTTTATTCGGTTCGATATACTTTGTTTTCATGTGTTTCCCCTAAAATACTTATTTATTATATAGGAAACTCAGGGAAATAAGAAAAAGATACGCAAAGATGCGTATCCGGAGAGATAATCCTCATCGGTCTTTATAATGGGTGCGGTAGGAGAGGAAGACGATGCCTTACGAAGTGATCCTGCGGCAGTAGTAACCGGTGAGGTTGCCGAGCAGCGGTTCCGGTTTTCCCAGGCCGTCATAGCCGTTTCTCTCGATATCCAGTTTCCTATACGATCTCGATCTGTACGATCTTCCCGAGGCCATGGGCGAGCCTCTGCAGCATTTTCAGTGTCGGCTTTCTCTTCCCTGTCTCCAGCTTGGAAATGACTGCCTGATCGATCCCGGTGAGCTCAGAGAGCTTTTCCTGGGAGATCCCCATCTCTTCCCTGGCTTTGATGATGGTTTCGATCGCTGCCATTTCCGGCTGCAGTTTTTCCCATTCCCTTCGGAATTCGGGATCCTTCATACTCTCTTTCAGGTGTTCTTCAAAAGTGTATTTCAGCATTTCTGCCTCCCTTCATAGATTCTGCAAAGTTATGATATGACATTTTTGTCATATATACAATCTTTCCATAAAGAAAACTTCCTTCCGGAAGCTTTCTGTTTGATCAGTTGTTTTTGACTTTGACCCAGAGTTCAGCAATGACTTTAAGAGTTGCTTCATCGTTGTGGAAGACTTCATCCTTGGCGTTCTGCTGTCTTGGGATGTAGGCTTCATTGCCATCGAAGTCTTCATGGGACAGGTCGTTCAGGACTTCCGCATTGACGGAGGCATAACCGACATAGGCGCTGTTTTCATACTGGGCATCGTAGTCGATGATGTAGTTCATGAACTTGTAGGCATTCTCGAGATTCTTGGAATCCTTGTGCAGGACCATGGCATCGACCCAGTAGTTCGTTCCTTCTTCCGGAGCGTAGTATCTCATGTTTTCATTCTCGGAGAGGATGTAGGCAGCATCGCCGGAGTACATCATGCCCATGGCCTTTTCGCCGTATGCCAGGCCATCGATAGCTTCATCGGTGACGAAGGCCGGATCCATGGTCTTGGAGATCTGGACGAGCCAGTCAAAGGCGGCGTTCAGTTCATCCTGGTTGGATGTGTTCATGGAGTAGCCTAAGGCCTTTAATGCCATCATGAAGGAGTCTCTGACCGAGTCATACATGTAGATCATGCCGGCATACTTCGTATTGCGTAATACTTCCCAGCCCTGAGAAGTGACATCGGCTTCATCGACTAAGGTGCCGTCATAGACGATACCGACATTGCCCCAGAAGTAAGGGACAGAGTAGTCGTTGTCCGGGTCGTAGTCCATATTCTTGACGCCGTCATAGAGCAAGGAGAGATTCGGGACCTGGCTCTTGTCGATCTTCTGGACCATGCCTTCAGCGATGAGTCTTTCGATCATGTAGTCGGAAGGGATGATGATGTCATAGACGGAACCGCCTAAGAGCTTGGTGTACATGGATTCATTGGAGTCGAAGTTCGTGATCTTGACTTCGATCCCGGTTTCCTTTTCAAAAGCCGAGATGACTTCATCGGAGATGTATTCTCCCGGCATGAAGATCTGGAGTTCGCCGCCGCCGGTGTTCCCTTCGGAACCACCCTTGCCGGAGCAGGCGCTGCATAAGAGCAGGGCAAGGACAAGTAAGACACTAAAGAGCTTCTTCATCGAATTTTTTCATTCTCCTTTCTCTGATCATCGGAATGACATTGACGAATATGAGCACGACCGTAATGACAATGACGATGAGCGTCGAGAGAGCATTGACGGACGGATTGATACGCTTGGATGTCGAATAGACATAGGTGGAGATGTTGTTGATGCCTGGGCCTGTCGTGAAGTAGGAGATCACGAAGTCATCGAAGGACATCGTGAAGGCGACAAGAGCACCGGAGACGATGCCTTCCTTGATCTGCGGGACGATGACCTTCCAGAGGGCCTGGAACGGCGTACAGCCTAAATCAAGGGCCGCTTCGGCGAGGTTGTCATCGAGCTGTCTCAGCTTCGGATTGATCGACAGCATCACATACGGGATACAGAAGACGATGTGGGCGATCAGCAGTGTCCCGAAACCCGTCTTCACGTTGATGGTGACAAAGAACAGCATCATCCCGATGGCAGTGACGATATCCGGATTCAGCATCGGCAGATTGTTGATCTGCGTGACCAGTTCCTTGATGATCCGGTTGGATTTGGACAGACCGATGGAGGCGATCGTACCGACGACAGTAGAGACAGCGGTGGCGATCACGGCGATGATGACGGAGTAGTAGATGGATTCCATCATCGTCCGGTTGGAGAACATCTTCTCATACCACTGTAAGGAGAATCCCGTGAACGTCGTCAAGGATCTCGAAGCGTTGAAGGAGAAGAAGATGACATAGACGATCGGCAGATAGAAGAAGGCCATGACGATGAAGAGGTAGATCCTGGAGAACACATTGCTTTTCTTCTTTTTCATTATCGTGCCTCCTTGTCATAGTCGAACTTCCTCGTGAAATACATGCTGATGAGGATGACGATGGTCATGATCAGCGAGATGGCCGCACCGAAGTTCCAGTCACCGGTCGTAACGAAGTAGTCTTCGATGAGGTTACCGACGAGGATATAGGAGCCGCCTCCCAGTAACTTCGGAATGAAGAAGGAGGAGACAGCCGGTAAGAAGACCAGGGTGATCCCCGAGATGATGCCCGGGACACTGAGCGGCAATGTGACCTTTAAGAAGGCCAGTTTGTTGTCGCAGCCTAAGTCATGGGCAGCAGTGATCAGGGACTGATCGAGTTTGGATAAGGAAGTATAGATCTGTAAGATCATGAACGGCAGGAAGTTGTAGATCATGCCGATGAAGACCTTGATCTCAGGTGCTACGGAAGTCTCTAACAGGATCCCTCGCCAGGCATAGGTCCTTACCAGCATGTTGATCCACTGCGGCAGTGTGATAAGCAGGACCATGACAGACTGGGAATTCGGCTTCAGGGAAGCGATGAAGTAGGCAGCCGGATAGCCGATCAGGATACAGGCTAAGGTAGTGACTAAGGCCAGCTTCAGGCTTCGCCATAAGACATTGACGAAGATCGGGTCCGAGAAGAATCTCGCGAAATTGGAGAGCGTCAGCTTGAAGGGGATCAAAGAGTTCCCGTCCTTGGAGAAGGCATAGAACACGATGATCAGCATCGGCAGGACGATGAAGATGATAGACCATACCAGGTATGGATAGATCAGTCTCTTGAAGCTCTTCATTTAGTTCACCATCTTGGACATGACGTGGATGTCGTCCTTGGAGAAGTCGATCGAAACCTGCGTCCCTTCTTCCTGCTTGTCGGTCGTGTGGACTTTGTAGGTACGTCCTTCCGTCACGAAGGTGACATCGTATTCACCTTCGGTGATCTCATTCGGATCGAAGTCGAAACGGACGTCGTCGATCTCGACCGGATCCTCGGAATCGAGGTTCCAGGCATAGGCATCAGCCCAGGTCTTGAGGTCGACACTGATGGCCATGGACTCCCGGATCTCATCGACGGATTTATAGACATCGAAGGCCTGGATACCGATATTCTCATCTTCATTGACCTTCGGCAGTACGACATTGACGTGGATCGTGATCTCTGTGCCGGCCTGTGTCTTATAGGTGACCGGATAGCTTCCGGCTTCGTTTTTGATGTCATGTTCGACCTTGGAGACGACGATATCTTCTTCGGTATCCGGGTTCCAGGCCTGGGCATTGGCACGGGCGATGAGCTCGGCATCGGTCATGGCCGGAACGTCTTCGATATCCATCGTGAAGTCTGTCGCGTGCATTCTTTCATTCGCTGCTTCATTGACGACGTCCTTGTCTTCAAAGACATGGAGTTTGACCGTCTTGGAAGCACCCTTCTTGGTCTCGACGATGACTTCGTAGTGAACGCCCTTGAAGAGGACGGAGAGGACCTGTCCGTTGAACTTGCCTCTGCCTCTGGATTTGATATTGATATCTTCCGGACGGATGATGACATCGACCGGCTCATTCTTCTTGAAGCCGAAGTCGACGCATTCGATATCCTTGTCATCGAAGTTGACCAGGTAGTCTTCCTTCATGACACCGTCCATGATATTGGATTCCCCGACGAAGTTGGCGACATATCTGTTCTTCGGTTCGTTGTAGATCTCTAACGGATTGCCGACCTGTTCGATGATGCCCTCTCTCATGACGACGATCTTGTCGGACATGGTCAGGGCTTCTTCCTGATCATGGGTGACGAAGATGAAGGTGATACCGACTTCCTGCTGGATGCGCTTGAGCTCCTGCTGCATCTCTTTCCTGAGTTTCGCGTCCAGGGCACTTAACGGTTCATCTAACAGCAGGACATCCGGTTCATTGACCAGCGCTCTGGCGATGGCGACACGCTGCTGCTGGCCGCCGGATAATAAGGTGACATCTCTTTGCTGGAAGCCGTCGAGGCCTACCAGCTGTATCATACGGTTGACCTTCGGTTCGATCAGGTCTTTCGGCATCTTCTTGATCTTGAGACCGAAGGCGACATTGTCGAAGACATTCAGATGAGGAAACAGGGCGTATCTCTGGAAGACCGTGTTGATCGGTCTCTTATATGCCGGTAAAGAGGAGATCTCTTCGCCGTTGAAGTAGACACTTCCTTCATCCTGATCCAGGAAACCGCCCAGGATACGTAAGAGCGTCGTCTTGCCGCAGCCGGAAGGACCTAAGAGTGTGACGAACTCGTTCTCATAGATATCCAGATTGATACCCTTGAGGACGATGTTCCCGTCAAATTCCTTGACGATGTTGCGAAATTCAATCAGTTTCTTCATCTTTCTTCCCCCTAAAATACAGATGGACTGCTGATCCATATGATCTTTGATGCGCTCTGGCTGACATTGACCAGACGGTGCTTGAATTCCCCTCTGAGACAGAAGGTCTCACCCTTCCTTATCAGATAGGATTCTTTATTGGTAAGATCCTCCAGACGGATCTTTCCCGCTACGACATAGCCGAATTCCTCTCCCTCATGGGTCTTGATCTCCTGTGAGGAAGCACCCGGCTCCAATATGAGCTCCAACGGCTCCATCGAATGACGGCTCACTTCCGGGATCAGGTAGGTGATCTTACGGCCATCCTTTTCATCCACGAAGAAGTCGCTTCTCTGATACGTGTACTTCTCTTCCTTCTTTTCTTTAAAGAAGTCCTCCAGCGATACCCCCAGGACATTCGTGATGTCCTCCAGGGTCTGTATGGAAGGAGAAGTCAGATCTCTCTCCAGCTGCGAGAGGAATCCCTTGGAGAGTTCACACCGGCTGGCCAGTTCTTCCAGGGTAAGATTGTTCTTAAGACGCAGGGCTTTCAGTCTTTTTCCGATCTCCATGTCTCCTCCCTTCTGTTTAGTTTTACTAAACTTTTATGTTTACTTTTTTTAAACAAGAATCATTATATAAGAAACGGCCGTAAATTCAATACTTTTTCGTGCAAAATTGGTATCATTTTACAGGCTTTTTTCTTTCGGCAGGAAAGCTTTTTCTCCTGTTCCTTTCTCCCCCTTCTGTGTCATACTGTTACTTGAGGAACCGGCTATGAAATACAGAAAAGATAAATACGGAAATGACCTGTCTCTTCTGGGCTACGGCTGTATGCGTTTCACCCAGAAAAACGGAAAGATCGATATCGACAAGGCGGAAAAGGAGATCCTGGAAGCCTATCATAACGGTGTCAATTACTACGACACTGCCTACATCTATTCCGGCTCAGAAGCGGCCTTAGGAGAGATACTGGAGAGGAATCAGCTCAGAGACAAGGTGAATATCGCCACCAAGCTTCCGCAGTACATGATCAATAATAGGAAGGCTCTCGACACCTTCTTTGAAGAGGAACTCAGAAGGCTGAGGACCGATCACGTCGACTACTACCTCATGCATCATCTGACAGATATCCTTCAGTGGCAGAAGCTCAAGGATCTGGGCATTGAGGACTGGATCAAAGAAAAGAAAGAGAAAGGCATCATCCGCAATATCGGCTTCTCCTACCATGGCAATACCGAGATGATCTTGCAGATCCTGGAAGATTATCCATGGGACTTCGCCCAGGTCCAGTACAACTATCTCGACGAGACCTCCCAGGCCGGTAGAATCGGCGTGGAAAGAGCCCATGAGCTCGGCATCCCGATTGTCATCATGGAGCCTCTTCGAGGCGGCAAGCTTGTGAATATGCTGCCGCAGAGTGCGAAGAAGCTCATCGAAGAAGACCCGCACGGCTGGTCTCCGGCTGAATGGGGACTCCGCTGGCTCTTTGATCAGAAAGCCGTCTCTGTCGTCTTATCCGGCATGAACTCTTTAGAGATGGTCAAAGAGAACTGCCGCATTGCTTCTGTAACGGAAACAGGTTCCTTCAGAGAAGAAGAAAAAGCCTTCCTGGAGAAGATCAAGAAAGAGATCAGAAAGAATGAGAAAGTCGGCTGTACGGGCTGCCGCTACTGTATGCCGTGTCCGAAGGGCATCGACATCCCGGGGACCTTCGCCGCCTATAACCGCATGTATACCGAATCAAAGCACGACGGACGCTTCCAGTACGCCCAGGCGGTCGCTCTGAATAAGAGCACTGCCTTTGCCTCTTCCTGCATCAAATGCGGGAAATGCGAAGCCCACTGTCCGCAGTCCCTGCCGATCAGAGAGAAGCTGCAGGAAGCCGATAAAGCTTTGCGGCCTTTACCGTATAAGATCGGCATCAGTGCCGTAAGAGCCTTCATGTTCAGAAAGTAAAAAAAAGAAGCACTCCTGAGGGAGTGCTTCTCATCACTTTAGAACCAGTCCTGACAGGAATCGAAGAATTCGATGATGCTTTCTTCGACGGTATCCTTCAGTTCTTCGTAGTTGTGGATCTCGTGACGGTAGCCGGTATACAGTTCTGTCGTCACATCGTGTCCGGTATCCGCGAGCCAGTTAGCTGTCTGATAGACGCCCGTCCCATACTGCCCTACCGGATCCTGATCGCCGGCGATATTGTAGACCGGAAGCTCTTTCGGAACCTTCCTGGCCCATTCGATACCCGTGATGTCCTTCATCATCTCCAGGAAGTACAGCCAGGCTCTGTTGGATGTCGGTTTCGTGAAGGCATCGAACGGATCGTTCGCATGATCGAGCTGGACCGCTTCATCATGGCAGATCCACTCATTGCCGAGTTTGACGCCCTCTTCGCATCTCGCAAACATCCAGCCCATGAAGGCCGCTCCCAAAGACGGGTCGGCTTCATCGCCTTTTCCTTCATCTACGAGTTTCTGAACGACAGCGATATTGTCCTCGAGGTTCGGCCAGACACCGGTCGTACCGCAGATCGTCACACCGGTCAGGTCCTCTCCGTATTTCGCCATATACTCTCTGGCGATGAAGGAACCCATGGAGTGCCCGAACATGAAGTACGGAAGATCCGGATACATTCCTTTGACGATGTCATGGAGCTTCTTTTCATCTTCCATCATCGTCTCATGGCCCTTGTCGCCCCAGTTTCCCCAGGAATCATTTTCCTTCGCTGTCTTGCCATGACCGACATGGTCATCGGCGGCAACGATATAGCCGGCTTCCATGAAGGATGTGATCATGTGGAGATAGCGTCTGGAGTGTTCGCCAAAGCCGTGGATCAGCTGGATCACACCGACCGGATCGGCAGCCGGGACATAGACCCAGCCGTAAACCAGATCGCGTTCGTTGAAAGAGCGGAATTCGATTTCGTGAAGCATATGATATGATCCTTTCCTGGAGGAGATATCCTCCTTGTTACCTTTATCATATCACGCTGCCCAGCAGGAGCGCATCACTTCACACAGCGGAAACAGCCGATGCCTTCTATGGAAGAAACATCTGCGCTTTCATACATGTTTTCCAGTCTTCTCTGAAGGCTCCTCTTTGTCTCATACGGCGGGGTAAAGAAACCAGCGCTTTGATAAAGCGTATGAATGAAGAAGTCTGTCCTCTTGCATTCCCCTTCGATATAGAAACAGCCGCAGAAGATCCCGCCTTTCTTTAAGACACGGTACGTCTCCCTGTAGGCGGCCTCCTTGTCCGGAAAGGCATGGAAGCCGTTGAGTGATAAGACGATATCGAAGGTTTCATCTTCAAACGGCAGTCTTCCCACATCTCCCTGCAGGAAGGAGACGTTATCGATCCCCATCATCTTCGCCTTCTCTTCGGCAGAGGCCATCATGTCCTTTGAATAATCCAGACACGTGATCTTCGCCTTCGGCAGTGTCTTATATACCGGCATGGTCAATACCCCTGTCCCTACCGGGACCTCCAGAAGTCTTCCTTCAAAGTCTTCCGGGATAGCGGATAAAGCTTTTTCCAAGTAGTCTGTATTCTTCTCCTTGTACATATTCCAGACAAGCCTGCAGATGGCCTTCCCCGGCAGCGTAGAACAGGTCATCATCCCGTCATAGAAATTCGACAGGGAGCCGGAGAGTTTATAAGCATTCTGAATATCTTCTCTTCTTGACATGATGCCTCCTATAGTTAGTATTATCTAACTAATATTCTAACAGAAGTCATGAAAAAAGGATGTCTTTTGACATCCTTTTGTCTTATTCTTCGCTGAGTTCTTCTTCTGTCTCTTCGACGTTTTCTTCGACTTCATCCGTTTCCGGTACTTCGTCGCTGTTTACGCCGAGAACAGAATCCGGAAGTTCTTCTTCCTCTTCGGCTTCCCTGGCTTTTTCGTCACGGATCCTGCAGAGTTCGGCAGCGCGTTCTTCGATGAGCCTTGTGGTCTCACGATCGAACTTGGAGCCTGTTCCGGCCGGGATCAGCTTACCGATGATGACGTTTTCCTTGATACCGAATAAGTAATCGGTACGGGCATTGACGGCGGCATCGGTCAATACCTTGGTCGTCTCCTGGAAGGAGGCAGCTGATAAGAAGGAATCCGTTTCGACGGAGGACTTCGAGATACCCAGAAGCATCGGTCCGAACTTCGCCGGGGTCTTGCCTTCGATCAGCAGTTTGGTATTGAGTTCTGTCAGACGCTTCAGAGAGATCGTCTGGCCGGCAGATAAAGAGGAATCTCCCGGTTCGATGATGATGACTTTCTTCAGCATCTGTCTGATGATGACTTCGATGTGCTTATCGGAGATATCGATACCGGCAGCGACGTAGACCTTGCGGACTTCCGAGAGGATGTAGTTCTGTACAGCCTGCACACCGGCATTCTGTAAGAGTTCCTTCGGATCGATATTGCCTTCAGTCAGTCTGTCACCGGCTTTGACCATCTTGCCGACCTTGATGTCGGAACGGACAGTCTGGGAGATACCGCACTTGTGGGCGATGGTCTCCTTATCGTTGGTGATCTCGATGACATAGCTGTGGTCTTCGTTTTCTTCGGCCTTCGTGATCTCGCCGTCGATCTTCGCCAGAACAGCCGGATGTTTCGGACAGCGGGCTTCGAAGAGTTCTTCAACTCTCGGGAGACCCTGTGTGATATCGTCATCCGCGTTGGCGACACCGCCGGAGTGGAAGGTACGCATGGTCAGCTGAGTGCCCGGTTCACCGATGGACTGAGCAGCCATGATACCGATCGCTTCGCCGTTTTCAACGAGTTTACCGGTAGCCATGTTTCTTCCATAGCACTTGCGGCAGACGCCTTCTTTCGAACGGCAGGTAAAGGTATTGCGGATCGCCATTCCCTTGACACCGGCCGCCTTGATCTTTTCGGCGACTTCCTCATCGATATATTCATCTTCACTGACGATCACTTCTCCGGTATTCGGATCCGTGATGGTCTCTTTACTGTATCTGCCGATGATACGGTCCGCGAACTTCTCGATGATGGAGTTGTCCTTCGGATCGATGATATCGGAGACATAGTAGCCTAAGTCTGTATGACAGTCATCTTCCCTGACCATGACATCCTGGGCGACATCGACCAGACGTCTAGTCAGATAACCGGATTCGGCTGTCTTTAAGGCGGTATCGGTCAGACCCTTACGGACACCATGGGTGGAAATGAAGAATTCAGACACGTTCAGTCCTTCACGGAAGGAGGAGTAGATCGGGACTTCGATGATCGAAGGCTGATATTCCTTCTTGGATTTGGACTGGGTAGGTCTTCCCATCAGACCACGCATACCGGACAGCTGGGTAAAGTTGGACTTGTTACCACGGGCACCGGATACGGCGGACATGTTGATAGGAGATTTCCGGCTCCAGGAATTCATGACATCGTCACCGATGGCATTGGTCGCTTCAGCCCATACACGGGAGAAGTGCTTTTCCCATTCCGGAAGCGTCAGCTTACCTCTCTTGAGGAGGTTCTGCAGGACATCGGCCTGAGCCTTGGCGTCTGCGACGAACTTCTCTTTATGAGGAGCGACGTTGATATCGGACAGGGAGATCGTCATACCCGCAACTGTCGAGTATTCGAATCCCAGGTCCTTGATCGCATCGAGGATATCACTGGAACCCTCTGTCTTGTATTTCGCGAAGACTTCCGCGATGACACTGGAGAGGACTTTCTTGGTGAATTCCGGTGCGACTTTCTTGTTTTTAAGATACTCCTTGATATCCGTTCCCAGCGGCACGAAGCAGTCGTCCGGTGTCGCCTTTAAGGTTTCCGCATTGACATAGTTGATGTATGGGAAATCGGAAGGGAATTTGGAGTTGAAGATCAGTTTTCCGATCGTGGTGACAAGATACATGCCGTTCTGCTTTTCCGTGAAGCAGGTCTTGCCTAAGGAAGCGGCATAGACAGCGACACGGGTGTGCAGGTGGACCTGCTTGTTGCCATAGGCCAGTAAGGCTTCGTTGAAGTCCGCGTATACGTGGCCTTCATTGTCGCCGAAGCGTCTCCACATCTCCGCTCTTTCGGTGTCTCCGAGCTTTTCGATCTCATCAGCCTGCTTGTAGAACTCCTCGGCGGTCTCTTCCATGTTCAGATAGAAGTTTCCGAGGACCATGTCCTGAGAAGGTGTGACGATCGGCTTGCCGTCTTTCGGACCCAGGATGTTGTTGCTTGCCAGCATCAGGATCTCGGCTTCGGCACGGGACAATTCACTTAACGGAAGGTGAACGGCCATCTGGTCGCCATCGAAGTCGGCGTTGAATGCCGTACATACGAGTGGATGCAGACGGATCGCTCTTCCTTCGACGAGCTTCGGCTTGAAGGCCTGGATACCCAGACGGTGCAGAGTCGGAGCACGGTTCAGGAAGACCGGGTGGTTGTTCATGATGGATTCAAGAACATCCCAGATCTGCGGATCGAGTTTCTCGATCATTCTTTCGGCATTCTTAGCGGACTGGGCGATCTTCTGATTGACCAGTTCGTTGATGACGAACGGCTTGTATAACTGGATGGCCATCTCTCTCGGGATACCGCACTGGTACATCTTGAGATCCGGTCCGACAGCGATAACGGAACGTCCGGAGAAGTCGACACGCTTACCTAAGAGGTTCTGTCTGAATCGGCCCTGCTTACCCTTTAAGGAATGAGACAGGGACTTCAGCGGTCTGTTGGCGGAACCCTTGACCGGGTTGCCTCTTCTGCCGTTGTCGATCAGAGCATCGACAGCTTCCTGAAGCATACGCTTTTCGTTCTGGACGATGATGCTCGGAGTACCCGATTCCAGCTGTTTCTTCAGACGGTTGTTTCTGGTGATGACACGGCGGTATAAGTCGTTGAGATCACTGGTAGCGAAACGTCCGCCGTCCAACTGAAGCATCGGTCTGAGATCCGGCGGAATGACCGGTAAGACAGTCAGGACCATCCATTCCGGCTTGTTGTCGGATTCGACGAAGGCGTTGATCGTCTCCAGTCTCTTGATGAGCTTCTTGCGCTTATCGCCCTGGGACTTTTCGAGTTCCTTGAGGATGTTTTCCTTTTCCTTGTAGACATCGACCTGTTCCAGCAGGACCTTGATGGCCTCGGCACCGGTCAGAGCTCTGAAGGAACCCTTGCCGTACATTGCTTCATAGTTACGGACTTCCAGTTCCGTCAAAGGCTGCTTGTATTCGAGGTTCGTCTTGCCCGGGTCGACGACGATCCAGGTCACGAAGTAGACGACTTCCTCGAGGATCTTGGCAGAGACATTCAGTACCAGAGACATTCTGGACGGGATGCCCTTCAGATACCAGATATGGGCAACAGGCGCAGCGAGAGTGATACGGCCCATACGTTCTCTACGAACGGAGGACTTGGTGATCTCGACGCCGCACTTGTCGCAGATGACGCCTTTGTAACGGACTTTCTTGTATTTGCCGCAGTAGCATTCCCAGTCCTTGGTAGGTCCGAAGATCCTTTCACAGAATAATCCGTCCCTCTCCGGTTTCTGGCTGCGGTAGTTGATGGTCTCCGGCTTGGTGACCTCGCCATAAGACCATTCCACGATCCTTTCAGGAGAAGCTAAACTGACTTTGATCGCATCGAATTTGTTCGTGGCCATGTTTATTCCTCCTCCTCTTCGTCTAAGCCCATAACGGCTTCAGACACTTCATCGTCGATAGAGTCTCTGACTTCCAGGCCTTCAGAATCGGCTACGAGTTTTGCATCGGAGGATGCCTCCGGTGACTCGTCGTCATCGGACTTGCTGAGATCGACCTCGTTGCCGTCGGCGTCGAGCATTCTGACGTCAACTGCTAAGGCCTGCAGTTCGTTCTTTAAGACATTGAAGGATTCCGGGATACCCGGTTCCGGGATCGGCTTGCCCTTGATGATCGCATCATAGGTCTTTGTACGGCCGTTGATGTCATCGGACTTGACAGTGAGGATCTCTTCCAGCGTATGGGCTGCGCCATAAGCTTCCAGAGCCCAGACTTCCATTTCTCCGAAACGCTGACCGCCGTTCTGTGCTTTACCGCCCAGAGGCTGCTGCGTGACCAGAGAATACGGACCTGTCGCACGGGCATGCAGTTTGTCATCGACCATGTGAGCCAGCTTGATCATATACATGACGCCTACGGCGATACGCTCATCATACGGTTCACCCGTTCTGCCATCACGGAGCAATAACTTGCCGTCCGGTGATGTCTTGGCTTCATCCATGATGGAGATCAGTTCATCGTTGGTGATACCGTCAAAGACCGGAGTCGCGAATTTCACGCCCAGGGCCTTGGCAGCCATACCCAGATGGATCTCGAGGACCTGCCCGATGTTCATACGGGACGGGACACCGAATGGATTCAGCATGATGTCGATCGGCGTGCCGTCAGGCATGATCGGCATGTCTTCGACCGGCAGGATCTTGGAGATGACACCCTTGTTGCCATGACGTCCTGCCATTTTATCGCCTTCGGAGATCTTACGTTTCTGAACGACATAGACCTTGATGACTTCCGTGACGCCCGGACCCATTTCATAGCCCTCTTCTCTCTTGAAGACGCGGACTGACTGAACGATACCGGCACCGCCGTGCGGAACACGTAAGGAATTGTCTCTTACTTCGTGAGATTTTTCACCGAAGATAGCGAGCAGTAATTTTTCTTCCGGAGAAGCATCAGACTGACCTTTCGGTGTGACCTTACCGACCAGGATATCGCCTTCCTTGACTTCGGCACCCACCATGACGATACCGCGTCCGTCGAGGTTCTTGCAGGCACCTTCCGGTACGTTCGGGATATCTCTGGTGATCTCTTCTTCTCCGAGTTTCGTCTTACGACGTTCGATGGAGTATTCATCGATGTGGATGGATGTGTAGACATCATCCTTGACCATCCTCTCGGACATGATGATGGCATCCTCGTAGTTGTAGCCGTGCCACGTCATGAAGGCGATCGTGACATTCTGGCCTAAGGCGAGTTCGCCGTCTTCCATGGACGGACCGTCAGCGAGGACATCTCCCGGCTTGACAAGTTCTCCGTCTTTGACGATAGGACGGTGGTTGATGCAGGTACCCGCATTGGAACGGAGGAACTTCTCGAGCTTGTACTCGTGCTCCTTGCCTTCCTTATCCGTTACGACGATGGTCTGGGAGTCGACATAGGTGACGACACCTTCATGCTGACAGATCAGACCTGTACCGGAGTCCTTGGCGATCTTGGATTCGATACCGGTACCGACGTATGGGGAATGCGGATTGAGAAGCGGAACAGCCTGTCTCTGCATGTTCGCACCCATCAGGGCACGGGACGCGTCATCGTTCTCTAAGAACGGGATACAGGCAGCGGCTACGGAGACGATCTGCTTCGGAGAGACGTCGGCTAATTCGACCTTGTCTCTGGAGGTCATGATCGTTTCCCCTGCTTTTCTGGCGACGACCTGTTCGTTGACGAGCTTGCCGCCTACGACTTCGTTCGCCTGAGCGATGATGTAGTCATTTTCATCATCGGCACTTAAATAGATATAGTCATCGGAGACGTTCCCCTTCTTGTCGACCTTACGGTAAGGAGTCTGGATAAAGCCATACTCATTGACTCTCGCATAGGTCGTCAGGTAGGAGATCAGACCGATGTTTTGACCTTCCGGTGTCTCGATCGGACAGATCCTTCCATAGTGGGAGTTGTGGACATCTCGAACCTCAAATCCCGCTCTTTCTCTTGTCAGACCTCCCGGACCAAGAGCCGAGATACGGCGCTTGTTGGTGAGTTCAGCCAGCGGATTCTGCTGATCCATGAACTGGGAGAGCTGCGAAGAGGAGAAGAACTCCTTGATCGCACCGCTTAACGGTCTGTTATTTGTCAGGGTCTTCGGTGTCGCATTCTCGACTTCGGTAATGGACATCTTTTCCTTGACGGCCTTTTCCATACGGGAGAGACCGATACGGAACTGGTTCTGTATCAGTTCACCGACTGTACGGATACGGCGGTTGCCTAACATATCGATATCATCGGTAGAACCGACGCCATCGGTTAAGGTAAGCATATAGTTGAACAGAGCGATCATATCGGACATCGTGATGCACTTCTTGTCGTTGAGCGGATCGATACCGATGAGACGGATCGTTCTCTCTTCATCATCCGGATGGACGATGTTGACGACCTGGCAGGCCGTACCGACCAACCAGGCTGTGATCTTTTCGCCCTTGTTGACTCTCTCGCGGATGACGTCTTCCCTGTCGCTCATCAGCATGTAGCTGTCATGATCCGGCAGGTATTCCGGCATGGCCTTTTCGCCATCTACCAGGATATCTTCACCCTTGGCGTCTGTGAGTCTTCCTAAGACGAAGAAGCGCTGTCCATAGTCCATCACCGCATTGAAGTTCTCGCTTGTCAGCGGGACTTCTCTGGCGATGATCGCACTGTAGACTCTGACGGTACTCACTTCCTTGGCCAGCTTCTTGACATCGAAGCTGTTCAGGACTGTACCCATGTAATAGGTTTCGTTTTTCAGATCGACATCATTGGCCAGGACTCTGCCGATGAGCGCCAGCTTGTCAGCTGTCGGTACTTCGACAATGGTCGGATGAGAGAAGGAATAACGGAACGGGAAGGCTTCCACATGGCTGCCTTTCTTCAGTTCTTCTCTCAGGACATTCCTTTCAGCCTTTTCGATCAGTGTGCCCTTCTTATAGAGAACACTGCCGTCGGCCTTCAGGAGATCCTGTGCCAGGACGTGATGTTCGATCCTGTCGATGACGTTGAGTTTCTTGCCTAATTTATATCTGCCGGCAGGAGTCAGGTCGTATTTCTTCTGATCGAAGAATTTCGCGTTCATTAAGGTCGCGGCACCTTCGATCGTTGGGACTTCATCCTGCTTCTGGTTCTTGTGCATTTCCAGAAGGGCGTTCTCCATCGTCTTCGTCTTATCCGCCTGCAGCGTGTTGACGATCTCTTCGTACGGTCCGAAGAAAGACGTATAGATCGCTTCGTAGATATTCAGGAATTCTCTGTCGTCATTGCTGTTGATGAGATCTTCATGGACCGGTAATCCCAGAGCCTTGATGAATGTCTTCGCTTTGTTGACGTTGAAGGCATCCTCGCCTCTTTCCAGGTTCAGCGCGAAGCCGATACACTTCAAGAGGATGGTGGACAGGATCTTACGCTTGCGGTCCACAGACATATTCATGATGCGTCCGAGCGCATTCTTCTTATCGTCTGTCAGGAACTCCAGCCAGGTTCCCCTGGACGGGATCAGTTCCCCGTCGTACATATCCCGGCCGGTCTTGTCATCGGTCTGAGTGTCGAAATAGGCACCCGGGGAACGGACGATCTGCGAGACGATTACACGCTCGGCGCCGTTGATGATAAACGTGCCCGTCGGAGTCATCATTGGGAAGTCACCCAGGAAAACTTCTTCACGTCTTGTGATCACTTCGCCGGTATCTTCGTCGATGATCTCAAGTTCCATGTTGGCTTTCAGAGGTGCGGCATAATTTACTTCACGGTATTTGCTTTCGGAAACACTGTATTTCGGTTCCTCGAATTCAAAATCGATCAGTTTCAGGCGGATATTTCCGCTGTAATTCTGGATCGGGTAAATATCATCGAAGACTTCCTTGATACCGGTCTTTTTGAACCAGTCAAAGGAGTCTGTCTGGATCTCTACTAAGTAAGGCAGCTCTAAGGATCCGGAGACCTTGGAGTAGTCACGGCGAGTAGAATGCTTACCCGTTTCAACAATTCGATAAGACTGTGTTTCTTTCATTAATACGCCGTCCTTTCCAATCAATCAAACTAGTGTAGAATCACTTTTTAGAAGCCTGATAGACATAATAACCCTTATCTCTATCAAGCACAGAAACTTCTTGGAACAGTGTTTTCAGATATTTCTCATGAGAGGCAGCCCCATGGGACTTCCTTACGACGATAAAGAGGTTCCCTCCGCTTTTCAGCATGTGAAAAGATTTCTCGTAAAGGGAAAAGATGACTTCTTTTCCCGCTCGGATCGGAGGATTGAGAACCACGGTGTCGAAAGGATCATCCAAGGTCAAGATATCATCGCATACGCGGATATCCGCCTCGATATGATTATCTTCCGCATTCCTCTTCGACAGGGCTACCGCTCTCGGATTGACGTCTACCATCGTCATCTTCACTTCCGGGTGAAGACGCTTCAGGATGATGCCTACCGGACCATAGCCGCATCCAAGATCGAGCACATCCGTGCCAAGGGAATGCTGTAAAACGTTCCTGATCAAAACCACACTGCCATAGTCGACCTTCTCTTTCGAGAAGACGCCGCTATCGCTGTGAAAGATAAATTCCTCATTATCAAAACAGTAATCAAAGCGAATCGGTTCAGACTTCAGGTCACTGTTATCGGTAAAATAATGAGTCATTCACTTATTTGACTTCGACTTCAGCTCCTGCTTCGACTAATTTCTTCTTGATTTCTTCAGCTTCTTCTACACTGATGTTTTCCTTGATCGGACTCGGACACTTGTCAACTAAACCCTTAGCTTCAACTAAGCCTAAGCCAGTGATTTCCTTGACAGTCTTGATGACTTTTGTCTTAGCGTCACCGAAGTGCTTCAGGATAACGGAAACAGTGGTCGGTCCTGCGTTTTCTTCTTCGACCGGTGCAGCGGCAACAGCGACCGGAGCAGCGGCTGTGACACCGAACTTCTCTTCGATAGCTTTGACTAAATCATTCAGTTCTAAGATGCTGGCGCTTTCTAAGTAAGCCAGGATATCCTCATGTGTTAATGCCATAATTTTTCTCCTTCTTTCTAATTATTCGGCAGCCGGTGCTTCTGCACTGGCTTCTTCTGCTGCCGGTTCGGCAGCGGCTGGAGCTTCACCGCTTGCTTCGGCCTTGGCGTCTGCGACAGCCTTGATGACACGGGCAAAGGATGAAACAGGTGCTTGCAGACAGCTCAGTAACATCGAGAGCATACCATCGTGGTTCGGAAGGTTTGCGAGTTCCTTCAGGGTATCTAAGTCAACGACTTTCCCTTCAACGATGCCGCTCTTGAGTACGAGTTTGTCATGCTTCTTGGCGAACTTGGCGAGTACTCTGGCCGGGGCAGTCGCATCCTTGGAGAATGCGTATGCGTTCGGTCCTTTCAGTGTCTCATCGAGATCACCGAATCCCAGTTCGTCGACCGCTCTTTTCACCATCGTGTTCTTGTAGACCTTGAGTTCTACATTCTCTTCACGTAAGTTACGGCGTAATTCGCTTACTTCCGCAACGGTGAGTCCGCGGTACTCGGCAACGACGACGCCGTCAGATCCCTTGAGTTTCTCAGTGATCTCTTCAACGACAGCCTTCTTGCCACTCAATACTGCTTGATTCATATTCCCTCTTTCTAACACCACATATACTCATAAAACAAAACCTGCGTATCCATAGACACACAGGTTAAAAAGTCATCTTCACTTTTACCTCGGTAACATGATTAAGCACTTGGCCGTTACTGTCTATGGTATATTGATGCCTTAATATCATACCGTAAACAGTTTCATGATGCAAGAGGTTTTGCGTATTTTATATATATAAAGAGAAGTATTTTTTATATAACTACCAGTATAGAGGGATCAGGAAGAGATAGGGAGCGGTGAATAGAGCCATGCGCAAGGCAATGTATTTCGCCTTTTCCTTTTCATAACCCTTTTTGAAGAAGAGGTAATTGCAGAGGCAGATGAAGAAGGCGGCGACGGCGATCCCCACAGCGATAAGAAAGAAGCCCCTGATATCATGGAAGGGATTCATACTGATAGCCTGGATGACGTCATGGTATTCCGGTCCTGTGATGGCATTGAGACAGACAAAGAGAAACAGCGCGCCGATGAAGTCGCTGATAAAGCCGAAAAGACAGACCAGCCAGGTATATTTCAGAAGGAACTTCTCTTCTTCGATCCCGAGCTTCTTCTTACAGTAGCGGAGCACCAGATAGTCGATGAGATAGTTCGCCGGGATCAGAAAAAACCACAATGGTGTCGGTAAGAATACCAGCATCCATATCGGAAACAGGATATTATAGAATCTCTCCTTCTTCATGATTCTATTCTATCATTTCTTGGAAAGTTCACATCTTTCTGCTAGACTGTCATTCAAAGGAGTTCCTATGACTGAAATA
>JAFOMB010000163.1 GCA_017419065.1 Erysipelotrichaceae bacterium
ACTTTGTGATCAAAGGCAAAGTCGTCAGTATCGTCATCTAATAAAATACGATCAGGAATTCCTGATCGTATTTTTTCTTTATAAGAGATTCTTGAGGCTGTGGCACTCTCTGCCGAAGGCTTCCGCGACAGCCGGATGGGTGATCTTT
Organism: Erysipelotrichaceae bacterium; assembly: GCA_017419065.1. Taxonomy (GTDB): domain Bacteria; phylum Bacillota_I; class Bacilli_A; order Erysipelotrichales; family Erysipelotrichaceae; genus Colivicinus. Next base: position 149 of record JAFOMB010000163.1, read on the forward strand.
CCCTTGATGGTGTTGACACCTGAACAGATGACCGGGTTTCTCTCGCAGGCACCCTTGAGGCCGTAATCCGCGACCTGGAGACCGTACTTGATCGTGGCGTTGGTCAGGGCGATCGTAGATGTCCTCGGGACAGAACCCGGCATATTGCCGACACAGTAATGGATGACGCCGTCTTCGACATAGATCGGATCGTCATGGGTCGTGACACGGGAGCTCTCGCCGCAGCCGCCCTGGTCGATAGAGACATCGACGAAGACAGATCCCGGCTTCATCTCCTTGAGATATCTTCTCTTGAAGAGTTTCGGCGTAGATCCGCCCGGGACGAGGACAGAACCGATGACGAGGTCGGCTTCTTTACAGGCGTTCTCGATATTGGAATCGGAAGAGTAGAGGGTCTGGATGGCAGAGTGATACTGGTCATCCAGGAGCTCCAGTTTATGAAGATTCCGGCCGATGATGGTGACATTGGCACCCATACCGACAGCCATCTTGAGGGCATTGCAGCCGACAGTTCCGGTACCGAGTATGACGACATTGGCTCTCGGGGTACCCGGGACACCGGCGAGAAGGACGCCTTCCCCTCCGTATTTCTTTTCCAGATATTTCGCGCCTTCCTGTAAGGACAGTCTTCCGGCGATCTGAGACATCGGCACCAGTAACGGCAGAGAACCGTCTTTTTCCTGGAGGGTCTCATAAGCTAAGGCCGTCACGCCTCTTTCCAGCAGGGCATCGAGGACTTCTTCCTCAGCTGCCAGATGGAAGTAGGTGTAGAGGATCAGCCCTTCGTGGAAGAGTTCGTATTCTTCCGGCTGAGGCTCCTTGACCTTGACCATCATCTCGGCCTTTTCCCAGACTTCCTTCGGATCGTCCAGGATGATGGCTCCGACTTCTCTGTACAGGTCATCCGGGAATCCGGAACCGACACCGGCTCCTTTTTCCAGGTAGACTTCATGTCCGTTATGGACATAGGCACGGGCATTGTCAGGTGTGATCCCGACACGGAATTCATTGTTTTTGATCTCTTTTACGCAGCCTATACGCATTCTTACTGTTTCTCCTCTATTTCGGTGATCATATCGATCCTCCTCTGATGTCTTTCTTCATTGGAGAACGGCGTTTCCAGGAACGTATCGACGATGTCCTTCGCGGTCTCAAGACCGACGATTCTGGCACCGAAGCAGATGATATTGGCATTGTTGTGAAAACGGGAAAGACGGGCGCTGGTCGTCTCGGAGACGCAGGCGGCGCGGATCCCTCTGACCTTATTGCAGGCATAGCCGATACCCAGACCTGTACCGCAGATCGCGATGCCGAGTTCGACTTTCTTATCTCTGACGGCATTGGCGAGGAGTTCTCCCTGGACAGGATAGTCGGAAGCGGTGAAGGAGTCTGTACCGAAGTCCGTGACTTCATAGCCCTTCTTGCTCAGGTATTCGACCAGTTCAAGCTTCAGTTTTGTTCCGGCATGATCGTTTGCGATTCCTATTTTCATACGTTGTACCTCTAAACTAAATGATACAATATCTTATGCTATAATTGTTATATGAGTTTTACCGTAGAAACCCTCAAATTTGAAGGCCCTCTGGATCTGATGCTGCACCTGATCAGGGAGCAGCAGCTGGATATCTTCGACCTGGATATGAGTGTCCTGACGGATCAGTATATCGCCTATCTCCATGCGATGGAAGAGCTCCATCTGGAGGTGGAAAGCGAGTATCTGGTCGAGCTGGCGACACTGATCGAATACAAGTCCCGGAAACTGCTGCCGAAGCAGGATGAGAAGCTGGAAGGGGAGTATGAAGAAGATCCGCGTGACCGTCTGGTCAGGCGCTTGCTGGAATACCAGCAGTTCAAGGAAGTCTCCTCGACTCTTTATGATGCCTATCTGGAAAGACAGGATCAGCTCTCCAAGCCGGTATCCTATGGGGAAGTTGTCAAGAATTCCCAGGTCCTGGCTGATGAACAGAAGCTCGAGGGAAGTCCTTATGACCTCCTCAAAGCCATGAACAAGATCCTGCGCCGTTTACAGCTCTCCAAGCCGCTGGACGTGCGCTATACGAGGAAAGAACTGTCTACGGAAGACCGCATCCTGCAGATCAAATCGAGACTGGTGGATCTGCCGGAGACATTCAGCTTTGACAGACTGGTAGAAGACTGTCATGATATCCACGAGTACATCGTGACCTTCCTGTCCATCCTGGATATGGCCAAGGACCACCTCCTGGTCTTCCATGTGGACGAAAATGAGAACATCTGGTTCCGGAGAGGAAATGACAATGAGTGAAGAATTAGAAAACAGTGAAGTCCTTCCGGAAGAGAAGGAAGAAAGGATAGAGAGAGTCCCGGTCGAAGAACCGGAGAATATGGAAGCGATCGTCGAAGGTCTGCTGTACATCGTCGGAGACGAAGGCGTCAGAGCGGATCAGATCGCCAGAGCTATCGATAAGAGCGTCGAGGATACCGAAGTCATCCTGCAGAACATCCAGAGGAAGTACGCCTCGGATCTCTTCGGGATCGAACTGGTCGACTACGGGCACAGCTACAAGTTCATCTCCAAGAAGGCTGTCTTCCCATACGCCCAGGAGCTCTTCCACACCGCCAAGCCGAACACTCTCTCCCAGAGCGCTCTGGAGACACTGGCGATCATCGCCTACAAGCAGCCGATCACGAGAGTCGAGATCGAAGAACTGAGAGGTGTCGGTGCGGATATGATGTTAAGGAAGCTGATGGCCAGGAACCTCATCCGGGAAGCCGGAAGGAGCGAAGCGCCGGGAAGGCCTATCCTCTATGATGTCACGGAAGAGATCAGGGATACTATCAAACTCTACTC
>JAFOMB010000164.1 GCA_017419065.1 Erysipelotrichaceae bacterium
GACAGCGATACCGGCTTCAGCAGGGACATCAGCAGGGATTCCCCCTGTAATCCGACAAGCGAGAGGATCCAGGAAGTCATCGTCGTACCGATATTGGCGCCGATGATGATACCGACAGCCTGGTTCAAAGACATGATGCCGGAATTGACGAAACCGACGACCATGACCGTTGTCGCGGAAGAGGACTGGATGATCGCTGTCACTAAGGCGCCTAAAAGGATGGCATAGATCCTTCTGGAGGTCAGTTTCTCCAGGATCTTCTCCAGCTTGCCGCCGGCCAGCTTGGCCAAGGCATCGCCCATGACATTCATGCCGAAAAGGAAGAGAGCCAGTCCGCCGACAAGACGGATGATATTCAGCAGATCCATAATTTATTTCTCCTTTGAAAGCTCCGGGCGGTTCCAGAGAAAGAATACCCCCCGTAAATAACCGGCGAAAAATCCCGGGTACCCCATGAAGCAGATCAGCCAGTCTATCCCCATCTTCCAGTAGCGGCTGGCAGCTGCCCATACGAGCAGACCGATCAGGGCGAACTTCAGAGTATTCAGGATAAGAAAAAGAATACTCCTCTTTTTAACTGAAAGACTGTGATCTCCCAGCACCTCCCATAAACGTTTCATTTCTCACCTCGTCCTCATTCTATAGAGTCCATGTAAAATGAAATGGTTTTCAATTGTGAAAAGGATGTAAAAAAAGGACCTTCCGGTCCTCTGATGATCCATGGTGGAGGCTATGGGGTTCGAACCCATGACCCCTCCCCTGTGAAGGGAATGCTCTCCCGCTGAGCTAAGTCTCCGTCATCATTCTAGCACATTCCCCTGAGGAACTCACATCAAATTCCCTTATAATAAAAGATAGAGGAATAAGCAACTTATGAAAAAGACAATCATGATGATCCTGATTCTTTGTATGACACTCTCCCTTCTTTCCTGTTCTTCCAAAGTAAAGACAGTAGAAGGATCCGATTCGCTCTACGTGCGGAAGATCGAAGGACTTCCGGAGGATTTCATCTTCGGGATGGACGCCTCTTCTGTCCCTTCGTTAGAGAAGGCGGGCGTGAAGTACTACGACTATAGCGGCGAAGAGACCGATGTCTTCAAGGTCCTGGCGGAGTCCGGCATCACCCATATCCGGGTGAGAGTCTGGAACGATCCGTATGATTCTGAAGGACACGGCTACGGCGGCGGCAACTGCGACATCGATACGGCTGTCGAGATCGGCAGGCGTGCGGCAAAGTACGGCATGAAGCTCATCGTCGACTTCCACTACTCCGATTTCTGGGCTGATCCGGCCAAGCAGTTTTCTCCGAAGGCCTGGGAAGGCATGGAGATCGAAGAAAAGGCAGCTGCTTTATACAATTTCACAAAGGCTTCCTTAGAGAAGCTGAAGAAGGAAAAGGTAGATGTCGGAATGGTCTCCTTAGGAAATGAGACCAATGGCAAGATGGCCGGGGAAAGCATCTGGATGAATATCGTCTATCATCTGATGGCTTCCGGTTCCAGAGCAGTCAGAGAAGTCTTCCCGAAGGCGCTGGTGGCTGTCCACTTCGCCAATCCGGAAAACAGCGATGCCTACTTCGACTATGCGAAGAAGCTCGCCTACTACGACCTCGACTACGATGTCTTCGCTTCCAGCTATTATCCATACTGGCACGGTACCCTGCAGAACCTGAGAGATACCCTCTCCGCCATTGCGGAACAGTACGGCAAGAAGGTCATGGTGATGGAGACTTCCTATGCCTATACCGGGGAAGACAGCGACTATTTCGCCAACACGATCGGTGACGGCGGTGCCTTTACGAAAAACTATCCGTTTACTTTGCAGGGTCAAACCAACTGTCTCCTGGATACCATTGAGACCCTCTCCCA
>JAFOMB010000165.1 GCA_017419065.1 Erysipelotrichaceae bacterium
GGATGGAAGGGAGGATGCCCAATACCAATAGAGGCATCAGCGTTCCCAGGATGTACTGGCCTTTCTTCAACGGTTCGCCGCAGGTGCAGTAAGGCGTCAAAGTATCCTTCATGACCCCGAAGTCGATGTCCTTCATGCCATGGGGCGTAAAGCAGGCCCAGGTGATGCCATGCAGGAGTTCGTGGACGACGATGCCAGCCAGGTAGGCGATCATCAGGAAGACGAAGCTTAAGGGGTGTCCGATATCGAAGCGGTCTCTGTTTACGAGGAAGAAGGCCCCTCCGAATACGAGAAAGAAGGGGATGCATAAGAGAAGGGCGAAGAGATTGGCTTTCAGGATGTCGATGAGCAGGTCTGTTCTTCTGTAACCTTTGGAGATCCATTCTTCGCATTTCTTGTCGAAGACCTCCTGGCGTTTCTTTTCCTTCTCGCTTAAAACGCGCTGTTTCTTCTTTTCTTCCTTCATGATCAGTATTCCTTTTTGAAATGACGTCCCATGAGCTCTTCTACGGCTTCTCCGGCGTCTTTTCCTTCAAAGAGGACCTGATATATCTTTTCGGAGATCGGCATCTCTACGCCGTATTTCTGAGCCAGAGAGAGGGTCGGTCTGATGGCGTTGAGACCTTCGACGACCATGCCGACTTTCTGCTTCGCTTCTTCGACAGAGAGACCCTGGCCGACAAAGAAGCCGAAACGGTTGTTGCGGGAGTGATCGCTTGTCGCGGTGACGATGAGATCGCCGATCCCGGCCAGTCCCGCGAAGGTCTCCTGTCTGCCGCCTAAGGCGATGCCGAGTCTCGTGATCTCGGCCATGCCTCTGGTGATGAGGGCCGCTCTCGTATTATCGCCATACCCTAAGCCCTTGGCGATGCCGGAGGCGATGGCGATGACGTTCTTGACCGCTCCGCAGAGTTCGACGCCCTTGATGTCTTCATTGGTATAGACGCGGATGCAGGTATCCCGGAAGAGCTCCTGGACGGCCTTGGCCGCTTCCTGATCAGCGGAAGCGGAAACGATCGTAGTCGGCGTGTCGAAGGCCACTTCCTCCGCATGGGAAGGTCCTGAGAAGGCGACGATCGGATGATCACCGGTCTCTTCACGGATGACTTCGCTCAGGAACAGGAGAGAAGGGGTCTCGATGCCCTTGGCGACATCGATGAGGATCTGATCTTCAATGTATGGCGCTGCCGCTTTGGCCGTGCTTCTGACATAGACGGAAGGGACGGCGAAGAGGAGGAAGTCCTTTCCTCTGACGGCTTTTTCGATATCCTTTTCATAGAGAAGACTTTCCGGGATGGTCATTCCCGGCAGGTTCTTATGCTGCTTCGTGCTTTGAAGTGTATCGAGTTCTTCCGGCAGGGCAGACCAGAGAGTGACTTCGTGTCCGGCATTGGCCAGGACTCTGGAGAGAGCCATACCCCAGGTACCGGCTCCCAGTACGCATATTTTCTTCATGTTTCCTCCTTTATAAGAAAGCTTGCCTAGGCAAGCTTTTCAATGGCGTCTTTGAGACGTCTGATGGATTCTTCTTTTCCGAGGATGGCGGCGACCATGGTGGATCCGCCCGGTGTCCTGTTCTTGCCGGAGAGAGCGACCTGCAGAGGATACATCAGGGTGATGTTCTTGTAGCCGTTTTCCGCTGCCAGGGCAGCCAGTTTCTCATAGATGGAATCGTTGTTCCAGTCTTCGATCTTCTCCAAGACAGGCAGGCAGAGATCCAGGACGGTCTTCGCGATCTCCGGATTGGTTTTGGCCTTCTTGTTGGTGTAGAGATCCAGATCGTAATCTAAGACATGGTCGAAGAAGTCGACGTGTTCCGGGATCTCGGAGAGGATGTTGACTCTGTCCTTGATGGCCGGGGCGATGAGACGGTAGTCGTACTTCGGATCGACGTACTTGGCCAGTTCCGGCTTGACAGTCTCATAGTAGGTCTCTTCATCCATGTTTCTGAGATAGACGCCGTTCATCCATTTCAGTTTCTCGACATCGAATATGGCTCCGGAGGTACCGATCCTCTTGACATCGAAGGCTTTGGTCAGCTCTTCCAGAGAGTAGATCTCTCTTTCTTCGGAAGGAGACCAGCCCAGCAAGGCGATGTAGTTGAGGATGGCTTCCGGCAGATAGCCCTTGGCGACGAGATCCTGGAAGGAGGCATCGCCGTTTCTCTTGGAGAGCTTGTGCTGTTCATCCTTCATGACCGGCGGGCAGTGGATGTATCGCGGTTTCTCCCAGCCGAAGGCATCATAGAGGAGGTTGTATTTCGGAGTAGAGGAGAGGTATTCATTGCCTCTTACGACATCGGTGATCTCCATGAGGTGGTCATCGACGACATTGGCGAAGTTGTAGGTCGGATAGCCGTCAGACTTGAGAAGGACCATCTCGTCGAGGGTGGAGTTGTCGACGGTGATGCGTCCGTAGACTTCATCATCAAAGGATGTCGTGCCGTTAGGATCGACATTCTGGCGGATGACGTATTCTTCACCGCCGGCGATCCTTCTTGCGATCTCTTCTTCGGAGAGGAGCTTGCACGGATCGTTGTAGTAGAAGGAATCTCCTTCCTTTTCTCTGAGAGCGGCGATATCTTCTTCCTTGCAGAAGCAGACATGGGCGGCTTTCTTCTTGACGAGGATGTCGGCAAAATCCCTGTAGATGCCTTTCTTCATTCTTTCTGACTGGACGTATGGTCCGTAGTTTCCGCCTACATCCGGTCCTTCATCGTGGAAAAGCTTACACTCCTTGAGCGTATTGAAGATGATATCGGTGGCACCTTCGACCTGTCTGTTCTGGTCGGTATCCTCGATACGGAGGATGAAATCGCCGCCTTCCTTTTTCGCGATCAGGTAGGCGTAGAGGGCAGTACGGAGGTTTCCGATATGCATATAGCCCGTTGGACTCGGGGCAAATCTCGTTCTGATTTTCGTCATATATACGATTCTCCTGGATATTAAACAACCTTTATTGTAGCACAAGAACTATGCTAAAATATTTATATGTCTATTTTAAGTACACTGTTTTTCATTGCGGTCATCGTCTGTGCCGACCAGTTCTCCAAGACCCTGATCGTCGAGAAGTTTGCCCTGAGGGAATCGGCAGAGATCATCCCGGGCTTTTTCCGCATCACCTATGTACAGAATACCGGGGCCGGTTTCTCCATCCTGGAGGGACAGAGGACCTTCTTTCTCATCGTCACGGTCATCGCTTTAGCAGCCTTTATCTATCTGCTGATCAAGAGTGAAACAGCTTTAGGAAAGGCTGCTCTTATCATGATGATCGGGGGCACCATCGGCAATTTCATCGACAGACTGCTCCATGTCTATGTCGTGGACTTTCTGGATTTCATCATCTTCGGCTATGACTTTCCTGTCTTCAATATCGCCGACTCCTTTCTGACTGTCGGCGTCTTTCTGATGATCATCGACCTGATCCGGAGCGAACGTCATGCCAAAGCTTAGGATCCTCGTAGAAGAAGAACAGGAAGGAATGCGCGCAGACGCTTTTTTAGCGGCGTACAGCCCGCTTTCCCGTTCCCAGATACAGAAACTCATCAAAGAGGAAAAGATCCTCTGCAACGCCTCTGCTTTCCGCGCAAAGGAAAAGACAGTGGCCGGGGATGTCTTTGATGTGGAATATGAAGAGCACACCCTCACGAAGCTGCTTCCGGAAGATATCCCGCTCGATGTCGTCTATGAAGATGAAGATCTCATCGTCATCAATAAGCCGAAGGGCATCGTCGTCCATCCGGCACCGGGCAATGAATCCGGGACGCTGGTCAACGCTCTCCTGCATCACTGCAAGGAGCTCTCTTCCATCAACGGCTATTACCGTCCGGGCATCGTCCACCGTATCGATAAGGATACATCGGGTCTTCTGGTCTGCGCCAAGAACGACTTCGCGCATGCCTTCTTATCGGAACAGCTGCAGGACAAGACCTGCTACCGAAAGTACTATGCCCTGGTCTCCGGTGTGATA
>JAFOMB010000022.1 GCA_017419065.1 Erysipelotrichaceae bacterium
GGCGATGCCTTTCCGCTTGTTTCTCTTAAAGAGGACTTCCGGATTGTGATCGCTCTTTTCCGCCTTGGAGAGATCGCCGAAGGTATCGACGTAGTATTCGTAGTTGGCCATCGGATTGTTCATCTTCGGGCTCATGTTCTTGAGCTGGTGGATGATAAGAGCCGAGGACAGGGCCATGACGCCTCCGAAGGTCTCCGGATAGGCAAAGCCGGTATGTAAGGCACCGAAACCTCCCATAGAGAAGCCACCGATGAAGGTGTCCTCCTTCGTCATGGCCAGACCATAGGTGTCCTGCAGGAAGTGCACGAGCTCTTCCCCGATGAAATCCTGGAAGTGATAACCGGTAGCCTTCTTGTTTAAATAGAAGCTGTTTCTTCCTGCCGGTGTGACGACAGCGAGATTGTACTTCATCGCATAGTCCTGCATCTGGGAGCCATAGAGCCAGTCACTGGATCCGCCGTTATAGCCGTGAAGCAGGATCAGCGTCTTTGTCTTTCTCTGATAGTATGGATTGTCTTTGAGAAATACCGGAAGGTTCTTCTCCGGAAGGCACATGTAGAATTCGCCCATTCCGGCCAGGGCTTCCGAGAAGAAGCGCACGAAATGTGTAGACATGATAGTTTCTCCTTTATTCTTCTTCATTGTAGAAAAAGGAAGAGATCGAATATATCAAAAATGTGTCATCGACTTTTGACTTTGACGTTTTGTGTGAGATTTGTGAAAGAGTGGATTCAATTTTGAAAGTCATGTGATTTTTTTTGAAAGTATCCTTGACGGCAATATGATTAAATGGGCTTAAGAAAAGAACCTATAGGAGGCAATAATGAAAAAACTTATCGTTCTTTTACTCTCATTGCTGATGGTCTTCTCTCTCGCCGGCTGCGGTGAAAAGAAGAATGAAGGCGGAGAAACAGGTGAAGTCCCGACGATCACTTTGGATATGTCCACCCTCTTCATCGTTCCGTCTTTAGAAGCTACTCAGAAAGTAGAAGATCAGCTGAACGACTATCTGCTCAATACGCTGCATGAAGACTTCAAGGTCCATCTCGTCATCACAGCGATCGGTGACTACTTCCAGAAGATCCCGATGGAACTCGGTTCGGGCGGTGAAGGTGCTCCGGACGTTGTCCAGGTCTTCTCTTTAGCTGACTGGGTCAACCAGGGCTACATCCTCCCGTTAGACGACTATCTCGACAACGAACTGAAACCGACCTATGACATGATCAAGGAGATCATGGGCAGCGGTAAAGTCGGCGGCAAGACATACATGATGCCGCGTTACTTCGGTACAGTTCTTGACTGGAAGTGGATCTACAACAAGGAATTAGTCGATGCTTCCGGTATCGATGTCAGCAAGATCCATGATATCGAAACATTAGGTGACGCTCTCGCTGAACTCAAGGTCGTCTATCCGGATGAACACTTCATCGTCTACTGCGATCAGTTCAACAGACTCTACAACCTTGAAACACATACTTCCCAGGTAGGTACTTATACCGCTACTGTCGGTGACGACACGACGTTATACAACTACTATGAGACAGATGCTTTCAAGAATGCCATCTACAAGGCTTATGAATTCCGTCAGAAAGGCTACGCGGATCCGGAAGGTTCTGCCAACACCTTATCTCATGACGCTGTCGTCATGGGCGGCTCTTCCAAGGGCGTCATCATGGGTCACTCCAACGATGTCGACTCCATCGCTCAGATGTTCACACAGTCCAATACGTACGGCGCTACCTTCGGTGCTGTCTCCATCGGTATCGATGATCTGACAACAGATACTTTAGGTATCGGTATCGCTCACTACTGCAAGAATCCGGACAAGGCTGCGAAGTTCATCAACCTGCTCTACACGGATCCGTTCGTATGGCAGACGATCATCTTCGGTGCTGAAGGTCAGGACTATGTCTGGAACGATGATCATACAAAGGTCAATTATCCGGAAGGCTTAGACTTCAACACCGTACCGTACAACTGCATCTACTCCTGCGGTATGATCGGTAACGGCTTCGACTTCTTCCTCGAATACGAATCCGGTAACGAATCCGGTTCCAATGGCGAATACGGCAAGATCCTCTTCGAACAGGCCGCTGTACCGCCGCTCTACGGCTTCATCCCGGATACTACCAATGTCATGAACGAGATCACCGCTGTCTCCAACGTCGTTGAACAGTACAGTGATGTCCTCATGTTCGGTGATGTCAACCCGGATGAGAAGTATCCTGAATTCCTGGCTGCCCTGAAGGATGCCGGCATCGACAAGATCGTCGCTGACTACCAGGCACAGGCAAATGAATGGCTGAAGACCAACTAAGTCATTCTCACAAGTATCTGACAGAAAACGGATAAGAGATCTTATCCGTTTTCTTTTGGTATAATGATAAAGCAGAAACATGAAACCTTTGCTGAGCAGAAAGATCATCATCCTCATCTCCAGTATCCTCATTACTTCCGTGGTGTTTTTTACGATGATCTCGATGACCTACAACGGATTTTATGAACAGACTGTCCTCAGCGCCAACCGGAGTATCTCCTCCCGCTGGACGACAGATATCGAAAGGCGTCTGGATACGATCTATGAACACGTCTATGACCTTTCGGCCACTCTGTTCAATAAGACTGAGATCCGTTCCGGTTCCCCGGTCATGGACTTTACCGTCATGACAGAACTGCAGGACTCCCTCAACTCCAAGGTCCTGGCATCTCCGGATACGACAGCTCTTTTCATACTTGACACAGAGAGCGATCTCTACCTCTACTATCACAACAACGCCCTGAATCAGGGTGTCAACTTCAACCTCAAGACCTTCTTAAAACAGTACGGTCCGGAAAACAATACGTCTATCTCCTCGAGAAAGTGGGATGCCCTCAATGTCCTGGAGAACAGCTATTACTATAAAGCCTTCCGTCTTGGCAAGTACATCGTCGGAGCTGTCAGCGATACTGCCAACTACCGTGTCGATCCTTCCTGGGCGACGGATAATACGGCACTTACGGCGTTTATCGTTGACGGTGATTCGACGATCACCTGTCAGGGCGATCCGGGTCTTATTTCCCTGATCGATCCGCAGAAGGAGGGAGATTCCTTTGAGGACGGCTATGCCATCACCGTCCGCAGACAGGACAATTCCTCGTCCTCTACCATCCTGATCAGCCGTCCGATCAACTCCCGTACTCCATGGCGTCTGACGTCGATCTTCCTGATCGCCGATTCCGCCTTATGTGCCATCCTGGCCTTCGTCCTCATGTACATTATCGATCATAATGTCCGTACGCCTTTGAAGGAACTGGAGAAGGCGACGCAGGAAGTCTCCCGCAGCAACCTTGATTTCCGTCTGGACACCAGGAAGGCGGAGACCAGGGAATTCGAGGAAGTCTTCCGGAGTTTCAACGACATGTCTGAGAAGATCAGGACACTGACGATAGAATCCTATGACCTCAAGATCAAGAGGGAGGAAAACAGACTGAAGATGTTACGAGCCCAGATGCGTCCGCACACCTTCCTCAACGGGATCACCACGATCTCCAATATGACCTATACTTCCAAACCGGAGGAGATGCGGAAGTTCATCTCCGCCTTTGCCTCCTTTACCCGCTATATGCTTCACAACTCCGGTGACTGGACCATGGTCGAAGAGGAGCTCAAGCACATCGAAAACTATGTCGCCATACAGAAGAGCCGTCTTCCGGGAAAGGTCGACTTCCATTATGACTGTCCGCCGGACATCCTGGTCGAGAAGATCCCGTACCTGACTCTCTTCTCCTTCGTGGAGAACTCCTTCAAGCACGCCCTGAATCCGGCGGAGACGATGATCATCACGATCACGGGAGAACGCTATGAGGAAGAGGGATTCAAGGGCTTCCGCCTGATCGAGGAAGACAACGGCAGCGGCTTTACGAAAGAGGCCCTGGAGAAACTGCTGACTGTCGATCCGGACGATCTCTTCACCAAGGAACACCTCGGACTCACCAACGTCCGTTACAGTATGAACCTGATCTATCACCGTGATGATCTGCTGCGCTTATCCAATCGGGAAGAGGGCGGTGCCCGTATCGAACTGCTGATCCCGGAAGAGGAGAATGATGATGAAACTGCTGGTATGTGATGATGATATCTCGACGATCGACGTCATACAGTCTCAGCTCGACTGTGCGAAGCTGGGGATCTCGAAGATCTTCCGTGCCTATAACGGCGTGATGGCGAAAGAGATCATCGACAGGGAAGAACCGGACCTCATCCTCTGTGATATCGAGATGCCTTTGAGCGACGGCATCGACGTTTTGAAATACGCCTATGAGAAGGACCCGGATATCGAGTTCTCCTTCCTCACGTGCTATGAATCCTTTGAATACGCCAGGATCGCCATCCAGTACGGGGCGACCCGCTATCTCACCAAGCCTTTCGACATGGAAGAAGTCCGCATCACCATCCAGGAGATGATCGCCAACGTCTCCAGAAAGAAACTGATCTCCAAGGCAAAGCCGCAGAGCCAGTATGACTCCCTGATGTCTTCGATCTTCCGTCAGGCCTGTGACGGTCTTTTAGGCAGCAGCCGGGAGATCGTGGATGCGGGACTGAGAGCCAATGACGTCGACTTTACCGCAGACAGTATCTGGCGCATCGTCTTCACCTGTTCGGATATGACTGATGCGATACGCAAGACCTGGGACAAGGATCTGCTTCTTTTCACCCTGTCCCATCTCCACGATGAAGCGCTCCTGGACTACGTGGGGTCGGCCCATACCGTGGTGAATTCCGATGACCGCTTCCTCTGGTGCTTCTGTTTCTTAAAAGGGGAGATCGACGATGAAACAATACGGGGGAGGACCGAACAGCTCATCCGCTTTGCGGAACAGAACACCTCATTATCTCCGGTCGCTCTGATCAGTGAACCGTTCCGTTTCTATGAAGCGACGGCTGTCGTCTGCGATCTCTATGAGAAGATGAGAAAGCTCCGCTACTATTCCGGAAAGATCTTCTTCAACGATGAGGAACATCATACCGCTGACAGTGAAGCCATCCGTCTCAATGAGAACCAGATCCTCTGGTACCTCAAGAAAAGAGATGAGGAAGGCTTCCGGGAATACATACGCCACCGTATCGACAACACCCTCGATACCAGTGAGAACCTGGACCTCTTCCGCAAGGAACTGGTCAATATCTTTGTGACCCATTTCCGGGATAACGGCCTTTCTTCCAACATCATCTTCATGGATCCTTCGATCATCGCACTGGATGAGAAAGCCGATACCGGCAAGAAGGCCTTCATGGACTATGCGATGGGACTGTTCAGTGTCCAGCAGGCAAAGCTCAGAGAAGCCGTGGATTCGGAAGACATCATCACCAGAGCCAGGAAATTCATCGAAGAGAACTACAGAGAAAACATCGATCGGAACGATGTCGCCGCTGTCACCTTCGTGACCCCGAACTATCTTTCCAAACTCTTCAAGAATTCCATGGGCATGAACCTCCGGGAATACATCAACGAGCTCCGGGTCGCCGAAGCGAAGAGGCTTTTACTGTCGACATCGATGACGGTCTCCGAGATCGCTTCCTATGTCGGCTACTACAATATCTCCTACTTCTCGACGATCTTCCACAAGATGGTAGGATCCAGTCCGTTCGACTGGCGGAACGGGAAAGGAGGAAACGATGAACAGGTGGCTTGATCAGCTGGAAAAAGACAGAAAGCAGTTTAAGGAACTTCCTGACAGGAAGAGTAAACTGACTTTTCTCTATGACTACTACAAGGTCCCGATCATCATCGCTTTGATCGTGGTCTTCCTGCTTGGCTCCTTCATCTTCCGGTCTGTCTTTACTGTGCCGGTCAAGATGCGTGCCGTCCTGGTCAACAGCGACTCCCTAGTCGTAGAAGGCGATGAGAGCGTCTTTGAAGAGATCTACGGACTCACGGATAGAAAGGACAGGGGAAAGATCGATGTGCGTACCGACCTCTTTCTGAGCGAAGAGGAGGGACGGGAAGACATGAGTTCCCTGGAGGTCCTCTCTGCTCTGTTTAC
>JAFOMB010000166.1 GCA_017419065.1 Erysipelotrichaceae bacterium
AGATCGATATCGAGATGTCCTTCGCGGAAGAAGAAGACATCTACGCGGAAGTCGAGAAGGTCATGAGAGCCATCTTCAAAGAAGTCAAGGGCGTCGAAGACCTGGAATTCAGAAGAGTGAAGTATGTCGATGCGATGGCCTTATATGGTTCCGATAAACCGGATCTGCGCTTCGGCAATCCGATGAAGGATCTCTCGCCTCTGTTCAAAGATACAGAGTTCACCGTCTTTAAAAACACTTTGGAAAACGGCGGTGTCATCAAGGGCCTGAAATTCGAGAATGCGGCATCAGCTTATTCCCGTAAGGAACTCGACAAGCTCCAGGACTTCGTCAAGATCTACAAGGCCAAGGCTTTAGCTTATCTCAAATACGACAACGATACCTTCTCCGGCTCTCTCCACAACGCGTTGAGCGAGGAAGAGAAGGAGATGCTGAAGAAGGAATGGGATGTCCATAATGGTGATCTGCTGTTCATTATTGCGGATCAGAAGAAAGCAGCGGAAGCAGCCCTGGGTGCTTTACGTGTCAAAGCCGCTAAGACCCTCGGTCTCATCCCGGAAGGGCAGTATGCCTTTGCCTGGATCACCGACTTCCCGATGTATGAATACTCGGAAGAGGAAGGCCGCTATGTCGCTGCCCATCATCCGTTCACTTCTCCGAAACTGGAAGATGTCGACAAGCTGCTCACCGATAAGGAACACTGCTATTCCAGAGCCTACGACCTCGTCCTCAACGGCTACGAACTCCTGTCCGGTTCTGTCCGTATCCACGATTCCGAACTGCAGGCCAAGGTCTTTGAAGCCCTGCAGCTGACTAAGGAAGAAGCACAGGCCAAGTTCGGCTTCTTCTTAGAAGCCTTCGACTACGGCACACCGCCGCACTGTGGAGTCGGAATAGGTCTCGAAAGACTGATCATGATCTTAAGCGATACCGACAACATCAAGGATGTCGTCGCCTTCCCGAAGACCGCTTCCGCGACCTGCCTGATGTCCGATGCTCCGAATACCGTCGATCCAAGACAGTTAAAGGACCTCGGCATCGAGATCTCGAAAAAGTAAGCGGGAATTGTATTCTTTTCCGTGCGTGTTATAATAAATACAGTTAGGAGGTTTTGATTATGCCAGTAACTATTGATACGACGATGTGTGTAGGCTGCGGTGCCTGCGTCGACGTCTGCCCGACTTCCTCTCTGGAGCTCGGTGAAGAAGGACACGCTGTTGTCCACGAAGATACTTGCGTTGACTGCGGTGCCTGTGTCGGCACATGCCCTTGCGGAGCTATCAGCCAATAAGAAAAAACCAAGGTTGACCTTGGTTTTTTTTATATATAATATATAGACATGAGTAAAAAAAGAGATTATCATCTGCCTTCTCTGAAAGACGCCGGAAGACGAAGCCGGGAAGAAGTCTCCGTGGAGACCTTTTCGCTTTCGGATGAAGCAAAGAAACTCGGAGAAGGGAAGACCTATTATATCCGTACCCATGGCTGTCAGGCCAATCAGCGCGATTCCGAGACGATGGCCGGGATCCTGGAAGCCATGTCCTACAGAGCCGCCCAGAAGCCGGAAGAGGCCGATGTCATCCTGATCAACACCTGTGCTATCCGTCAGAACGCGGAAGAGAGGGTCTATGGGGAGATCGGCGCTTTAAAGCGTCTCAAGAAAGAGAAGAAGGACCTCATCATCGGGGTCGGCGGCTGCATGTCCCAGGAAGAAGAAAGCGTAAAGACCCTGGTGGAGAAGTATCCGCAGGTCGATATCATCTTCGGTACCCACAATATCACCTCGCTCCCTGCCTTACTGGAAAGCGTCGTGAAGGAGAAGAAGAGAAAAGTCGAAGTCTTCTCGAGACAGGGAGAGATCTATGAAGAAGTCCCGGTGACGCGTTTTGCGAGCCACAAGGCCTGGGTCAATGTCATGTACGGCTGCGACAAGTTCTGCACCTACTGCATCGTCCCATATACCCGGGGGAAGGAGAGATCCAGGAGAAAGGAAGATATCCTTCTCGAAGTGCAGGATCTTCTCAAAGAGGGCTATCAGGAAGTCTGCTTGTTAGGACAGAACGTCAATGCCTATGGCAAGGACCTCAAAGACCCGGACGGCTTCGGAGGCCTTTTGGAAGAAGTGGCGAAGACCGGTATTCCGCGCATCCGCTTCATGACTTCCCATCCATGGGACTTTGATGACCGGATGATCGAAGCCATGAAGAAGTATGACAACCTCATGCCGTATATCCATCTGCCTTTACAGTCAGGGGATGATGAGATACTCCGGAAGATGAACCGCCGCTATACCTCTGAGTCCTACAGGGAACTCTTCGACAAGCTCAGAAGGGAACTGCCGCACTATGCCTTTACCACCGACATCATCGTCGGTTTTCCGAATGAAAGCGAAGAGGCTTTTCAGAGGACTCTGGACATGGTGGACCACTGCCGCTATGACAACGCCTTCACCTTCATCTTTTCCCCGCGTATCGGTACCCCGGCTGCCCGTATGGAAGACAGCGTCCCGATGAGCGTCAAGGAGGACAGACTGCAGATCCTCAATGAGAAGATCGCCTTCTACGCGAAGGAAGCGAATAAGAAGTTCGAGGGAAGAGATGTCGATGTCCTGGTCGACGGCCTTTCCAAGCGCAACAGCAGCGTCTATTCCGGCTATACTCCGGAAAACAAATTAGTCAATTTCAAGGGGAAAGATATCCATATCGGTGACATCGTCAGAGTCCATATCGACGAGGCGATGAGCTTCTCCCTCAACGGGACGGCAATTGAAAAAGACCCCTTATTTTAGTAAAATAATTAAAGATTATCAGGAGGAAAATAATCGTGCAAAAGATTCGTTTGATGGCACTTGGCGGTCTTGACGAAGACGGAAAGAATATGTATGTCGTCGAGATCGATGATGATATTTTTGTGCTGGAAGCCGGTTTGAAGTATCCTAATGAATCTGAACAGCTCGGGATCGAATGCATCATCCCGGATTTTTCCTATCTCATTGAAAACAAGAAACGCATCAAGGGCGTCTTCATCTCCCACGGACATGATGACTCCATGATGGCGATATCCCACCTCGTCCGCGAGATCGATGTCGATGTCTATGCGACACCGCTCACGGCACGTCTCATTGAAGAGGAGTTCAGCAAGCACAAGATCAAAAACAAACGCGTTCATCAGATACGGCGCAAAGATAAGATCACGATCGGGAAACACGTCATCTATTCCTTCCCGCTGATGCAGAGTATCGCTGACGGCGTCGGTTTTGCGTTTGAGACGGAATACGGTCTCATTGTCTACGCCTCGGAGTTCATCTTTGACTATGATTTCACCAACGAGGCCTTCTCGCTGGATATCAATGCCTTATCCGATCTCGGACAGTCCAATGTCCTCGTGCTCATGGCGGAGTCTGCCGGCTCTTCTCACAGCGGCTATACGACTCCGAAGCACAAGATCTCCGATCACGTCGAACACTACATCGAGAACTATGAGGGAAGGATCCTCATCACTCTTTACAAGCAGAACCTCTTCCGCATCATCGAGGTGCTGGAACTGGCCAAGAAGTACAACCGCAAGGTCTTCTTCTACAACGAAGAACACGTGCGCATGCTGAAGATGGTCGAAGACCTCGGCTATTACAAGCTTCCAAGCAATCTCATCCTGCCGAAGGAAGAGTTCAACAACCTCCGCAAGGATGTCATCTGTGTCATATCCGGCAGCGGCAACAAGGTCTTCCGTCTGCTCAACAACATCGCCATCGGCGAAGACCGCCTGGTGGAACTCAATGAACAGGATATGATCATCGTCGCCTCTCCGGTCGTTCCGGGTACCGAGAAAGATGCCTCCGCCATGGAGAATGATCTGTACAGAGCCGGTGTGAGGATCGTGAAGCTCTCTCCGAGCGAGATATTGTCCATGCATTCCTCTATCGAGGATCTCAAGATGATGCTGTCGCTGATCAAGCCGAAGTACTATCTGCCGGTACAGGGCGATTATGAAGCCCTGGTGGCCAATGCGGATATCGCGACGGCGATGGGTCTGACACCGGACAGGATCATCATCCTGGACAACGGCCAGTTTGCGACCTTCAAGAACGGCAAGCTCGTGTCCTCTTCCGAGACCATTGAACTCAACGATGTCTCGATCGACGGCACGGACAGCGATATCTCCGGTATGGTCCTCAAGGACAGAGGAACGCTCTCTACCGACGGCGTCATCGTCGTCGGCATCGTCCTCGATTTCGCCACCAAGAAAGTCATGGGCGGACCGGATGTCCAGTCCAGAGGCGTCATCTATCTGAAGGATGCCGATCACATCCTGGCGGAGATCGCCAATATCCTCGTCAAGACGATAGGGGAGGCGGTCAGCGAGAACCGCTATGAGAACATGGCTGTCCGTATGGAAGCCAGAGAGAAGATCAGCAAATACATCCTGCGCGAGACCGGCAAGAAACCGATGATCTTACCGGCCATCGTTGAGATCAAGACAGGGGATTAGAATGACCAGCAGCAAAAATACCAGAAGCAAAAAGAAGAATGTCAAAGAAGAGGTGAACAGGATCCCGTGGATCATCACCAGCATCGTTACGGCGGTGCTTCTTTTCTTTGCGTTCAGCCGCAGCGGACTCGTAGGGAATTTCACCGGGAATTTCTTTTCCTATGTCTTCGGGACCTTCTATTTCGTACCGCTGTTGAGCTTGTTCCTCTACGGCATCTACTATGCGCTCTTCAGGGAAAAGTATCCGGCCCACAGGACCTTTGTCCTAGGACTCGTCTTTCTGAATGTCGCCATGGTGATGCTGGGAGGCCTTGTCAATGACAACATCCACAGCTTTGCGGATCTGGGCAGCTATATCACCGCTTCCTTCAAGATGCTGACAAGCGAAGACGTGAGCTTCGGAGGCGGCATCTTGGGCAATATCCTCTACGTGATCTTCTACCTCCTGTTTGAAAAGACAGGAGCCATCATCACACAGGTCCTGCTCTTTGTCATCACGCTTTTGCTTATCGTCCCGTCTTCGGTCTATAAGAAGGCCTTCTCGGCTCTCTCTGTCCGCATGAAGGAATCCAGGGAAGCCAGGAAAGAGGAAAGGACGAGAAGAAGGGAAGAAGAGGAGAGACTGAAGGCGGAAAGAGAAGAAGAGGAGCGCATCCGCAGGGAAAGACTCATGGCCGAAGAGAACGCCTTGCCTTTAAAGGGCGGCGAATACATCTTCATCGACGATGAGAACACGAAAGAAGAACCGGCAGAAGAACCTGTCGAGATCAAGATGCCGGAGCTTCCGGAAGAGACGCCGGTGATCGAGAGAAAAGTCGATCATTCCGATGTCCTCTCCAAGACCTCCAAGTACTTCATCAATCTGGATGAAGAACTGCCGCCTGTCATACAGGAGGAAAAAAAGGAAGAAGTCCTGACCATCCTCCAGGAAGAAGTACAGGCTAAGGAAGAAGCCAAGAAGGAAGAAGAGGAGAAGAAGGCCGCTGCCTCTTTCAAGGGCGAGAAGAATCCGCCGGTGAGAAAGAAGAGCGCCACCTATCATCTGCCGCCGATCTCTTTACTGGAGACCTATACCGGCAAGTCTTCCTCCATCAATAAAGCCTCCGCGGATATCAAGGGCGAAAAGATCATCGAGATCTTAAAGAACTTCGATATCAATGCGGAACTCGTCGATACCCATATCGGACCGAGTGTCACCAAGTTCGAAGTCAAACCGGATTCTACGGTCAAAGTCGACCGCATCCTGAACATCTCCAACAACATCAAGATGGAACTGGCAGCCAAGGAGATCCGTATCGAAGCCCCGATCCCGGGAAGAAGCGCTGTCGGCATCGAAGTTCCGAACGTCGAACCGATCCCGGTCAAGATGCAGGAACTCATGAAAAACATGCCGAGGACGTCCTCCAAGCTCTCCTTTGCGCTTGGCAAGGGTCTCATGGGCAATATCGTCTACTGTGACCTCGCGAAGATGCCGCATCTTCTGATCGCCGGTGCGACCGGTTCCGGTAAATCCGTCTGTATCAACACCATCATCACTTCCTTCCTCTTCCGTACGCATCCGGATGACCTCAAACTCGTCCTGATCGATCCGAAGAAGGTGGAGTTCACCCCATACCATGACATCCCGCATCTCTTATGGCCGGTCATCACGGATACGACCATGGCCTGCACGATGCTGGAGAAGGCGACGGTCATCATGGAGAATCGCTATGATGTCTTCGCGGAAGCCGGTGTGAGAAACATCCAGGCTTATAACGAGTATGTCGTCCAGCACAACGCTTCCCTCAAGGAAGGGGAAGAGAAACTCGAGAAGATGCCGTATATCGTCATCATCATCGATGAGCTCGCCGACCTCATGGCTGTCGCCAAGAAGGATGTCCAGCTCTTCATACAGCGCATCACGCAGCTGGCAAGAGCCTGCGGCATGCACCTGGTCGTAGCGACACAGAGACCGTCTGTCGATGTCATCACCGGTATCATCAAGTCCAACATCCCATCCAGGATCTCCTTCGCTGTCGCGTCTCAGACCGACTCCAGGACGATCTTAGATAAGGCCGGAGCCGAGAAACTGCTTGGAAACGGCGATATGCTGTATCTGCCGCAGGGCGAAAGCACCCCGATCCGTTTACAGGGCTGCTATGTCACGGACAACGAAGTCAGGGAAGTGACCTCCTTCGTCAAGAAACAGGCACTGCCGGTCTATGAGGATTCCTACTTCGAATTCTTAAACAATATGAACGGACTGGGCGGAGGTGTGAATTCCGGAGGCCACGCCAATGAGGCCGATAACCTCTTCGATGAAGTCGTCGACTTCGTCGTCGAACAGCAGAAAGCTTCTACTTCTCTACTGCAGCGCCGTTTCGGCATCGGCTATAACCGGGCTGCCCGCCTCATCGATACGCTTGAAGAAAGAGGGATCATCGGTCCGGCACAGGGTTCCAAACCGAGAGAAGTCTACCGCAAGAAAGAGGAAGACCAGTGAGATTTGAAACCTCCCGCAAATTCAAGAGTGTGAATCACTTTCTCTATTTCACACTCGACTATACCCCAAAGAAAAAGGCAGCGTTACACTGCCTTTGTAA
Organism: Erysipelotrichaceae bacterium; assembly: GCA_017419065.1. GTDB lineage: Bacteria > Bacillota_I > Bacilli_A > Erysipelotrichales > Erysipelotrichaceae > Colivicinus. The sequence goes on from JAFOMB010000166.1 coordinate 7,071, forward strand.
GTATGTAGGCGATGTCTCTGAGAAGTATCCCGAGAAGAGGGATATGGCCGCCAGGAAAGACGATCTCTATGGGACAGATGTCTACTGTTCCTATAAGGTCTATGGCGGTCTGCTGACATTATTTGTCCATCATTCCTTTTTATCGCCTCGTTTTTCAAAGGACGTCTCCTTACAGGAATATCTCGACTTCTTCAAGGAAGTCTTCTTTCATGTTTCCTTCTCTCAGAGCAGTTTTGAGGAATACCGCCGCAACATCATCGACAACATCTCCCGCAGAGACGACAATCCGATCCGCTATTCCTTCAACAGGGTCCTTCAGGATCTCGCGAAGGAAGATCCGGTCATGGCCGTCTATGATTATGACTACATAAAAGAGCTTGAAGAACTGACCCTGCGGGATGTGACCGATGTCTATGAGGAAGTCCTGCACTGTTCCTCTGTGGATCAGTACCTGTATGGGGATCTGAGTGAAGAAGAGGCCTCTCTTTTTGAACTCTTCAAGGGGAAAGAGAAACATCCGATCCTGGAGACACAGCTCTACAGGGGAGGTGTCCTGCCGGAGAAGATCGAGAGGAAGGACATCCATCAGTCCTGTCTCTCCCTGGTCTATAAAACGCCGTATCACTACCTCCATGAAGACTTCTATGCCTGGCTTTTAGGCAATGCCTTCTTCGGGATCGTGCCGACATCTCTGCTGTTTGAAGAGATACGCGAGAAGCACTCCCTCTGCTACAATATCCGCTCCCTCGACTATAAGCAGCACGGTCTCATCGTCGTCCGTACGGAGATCGAAGAGGAGAATGCGGAAGAGGTGAAGAGACTTGTCGAGAAGGAGATCAGGCGTCTTCAGGAAGGAGACTATGAACAGGAAGAACTCGACAGCGCGAGGCTTTTACTCAAGAACACCATCCGCTCCATACGCGATGACCTCTCCGCTTTGAGCGATTTCTATCATCTCAATCTCTTGCTTCGAAGAGAGATCACGATCGAAGAATACGAAAGGGGACTCGACAGCGTCAGGAAGGAAGACATCTCCCGTGTTTTCCACGCCTTTTCCCCGGTCTATACCCATTTACTGACAGGAGTATCCCATGAAGCACTATGATCCCCGTTTTGACGAGACCTATTATACCGAGACCATGGAGAACGGCTTGAAAGTCGTTCTGTTCCACAGGCCGGATTTTGTGGAGACCTGCTGTGCTCTGGGGACGCCTTTTGGCGCCTATCACCTCTATGAAAGCCTCAATGGCAGGGATATCGATACGAAGCCGGGAACGGCCCACTTTCTGGAACACAAGCTCTTCGAGACGGAAGAGAAGGACATCATGGCTTTTTTCTCCTCTCTGGGAGCCAATGTGAACGCCTTTACCTCCTATGAGGAGACGGTCTACTATTTCACCTACAGCGGGAAAGATATAAGACAGTGTCTGGGCCTTCTGCTGGACTTCGTCTTCGATCTCAATATCACAAAGGAGTCTGTCGAGAAGGAGAAGGGCATCATCACTCAGGAGATCGCCATGTATGAGGAGGTCCCGGATACAAGACTTCTCAACGAGACGATGAGGGTCCTCTATGAGAAGATCCCGCTGCGCTACGATGTGGGAGGAAGTAAGGAGAGCGTCTATTCGATCACGAAAGAGGATCTCGAAGAGGCCTACCGTCTTCATTACCATCCATCCCGCATGATCTTATGCATCTCGACGCCGTCTGATCCGGAAGAAGTCCTGAACTTTCTGAGAAAGCACCCGGGATGCATGGGCCAGGACAGCGAAGAAGAGCTCAGAATGCGGCCGGTAGAGGAAGGAGCTGACCCTTTGAAGAAGGAACACAGCTTCCAGATGGATATCCATAAAAGTAAACATGTGTTTGCGTTTAAGATAAAACCGGTTTTTCGGGACGACAGAGACGCTTTATTCAAGGAATGGTGTGTCCGTCTGTATATGGAAGCCCATTTCTCTATGACCAATCCTCTCTACCAGACCTGGTTAGACAAGGGATGGATCAATGACTACTTCGGCTATGAAGTGGAATTTGAAAAGGACTATGCCCATATACTCGTCTACTTCGAAGGGGAGGATCCTGACCTTCTCTGGGAGATACAGAAGGAGATCGCCGGGCAGGACCTCTTAGATGAAAAGACCCTGCAGAGACTCAAGAGACGCTATCTCGGCTCGGCCTATGAATCCCTGGATGATCCGGAGAGCTTTACACTCGGCTATATCCGCGATGCCCTGGGGGGCGTTGACTTCTTTGACGGGATCCTGGTCCTGGAAAGCATCACCGTAGAGGATGTAAAGCGGGTCGTGCACTCCTTTGACTACTCCCATCACGCCCTGATCTCGGTGAGAAGAAAATGAGACAAGAATGAGAATTTTCCTCCTGATTCTCATGGTAGAGTGAACTTGCAGGTAAGGAAAAAGGAGGAACATGAACACATTCATCATTCTCGGCCGTATCGACAGTGTCGATGAGGTCAAAGAGACGAGCTCCGGACATCAGTACCGCGAGATCACCGTACGCGAAGCACGCCCGTATAAGAATTCCGAAGGGAACTATGATTTTGACACCCATGAGATCACTCTCTGGAAATCCCTGGCCAAGGAGGAGCTCAAGGTAGGCGATCAGATCATGATACGGGGACGTATCCAGTCCTATGACTATGTGAAGGACGAAAGAGTCTATCATAATTCCGAACTGGTGGCCGAGCGCATCAGCCAGTACGCCGCTTAGCATCCTTGTCGAAAGACAGGGATTTTTTTATAATGAATTTGAGGATTTTTATTATGGCATTTGATTCATTACAGGAAAAACTTACCAAGTCCCTTCGCAATATACAGGGCAAGGGAAAACTCACTGAGAAAAACATGGAGGATACCCTCAAGGAGATCCGTGTCGCCCTCCTGGAATCTGACGTCAACTACACTGTCGTCAAGAACTTCCTGGAGAAGATCAGACAGGAGTCTCTGGGACAGGATGTCCTCAATTCCGTCGATCCGGGACAGCTTTTAGTCAAGATCGTCCACGATGAGATCATCAATCTCCTGGGTGATGAAGACAACGCGATCCACTACGCGAAGCCATTGACCGTCATCATGGCTGTCGGTCTTCAGGGTACCGGTAAGACGACACAGGTCGGCAAGATCGCCAACCTGATGAAGAAGAAGGAAGAAAAGAATCCGCTCATCGTCGCAGCCGACGTCATCCGTCCGGCGGCGATCGAGCAGTTACAGACCCTGGGAAAGGCCATCGATGTACCGGTCTTTACGGAAGGGGTAGAGACACCTGCCCTGAAGACGGCGATCGACGGTGTCGCCTACGCGAAAGAAAACGGCTATGATGTCGTCCTCATCGATACCGCCGGCCGTTTACAGATCG
>JAFOMB010000167.1 GCA_017419065.1 Erysipelotrichaceae bacterium
GTAGTTTGCCCCATTATAAATCTGACTATAAGCTTGAGGTCTTTCGTTCATGTTTATCTCCATTAATATAAATTATATTGTCGAATATAACTGGTTAAATTATACTTATAAACAATTAAAAAAGCAATTATTCGATCCTAATTGCTTCTTTGTCTTCGTAGTAAGGGTTTTCATTGTTGATGTGGTCATAGAAGAGGATGCCTTTGAAGTGGTCGAGCTCGTGCTGGAGGACGATGGCCAGGTAGCCTTCCGCTCTGATCTCCACGTTCTTATCACGGATCATATCGTAGCCTCTGACCTTGACTCTGGCACTGCGGTAGATGTAGCCGTCATGGTCCTCATCGACCGAAAGACATCCTTCGCCGTTGGCCAGATAGGCCTTTTCCAGGGAGTTGGAGACGATCTTCGGATTGACCAGGGCATACTGGCATTCGATCTCGCCGTCGCCGTCCTTGAGGACGATGGCCGTCATCTTCTTCGGAACACCGACCTGTATCGCACTGATCCCGACAGCCGGCCGGAGATTCTTCTCTTCTGCCAGCTCCGGAACAGTGGAATCCTTGACATACTGCAGCATGTCTTCCAAAAGAGCTCTGTCTTCGGCAGAGAGAGGGAGGGAGACATCTACGGATCTTTCCCTTATTCTTTTGTCGTCATCCTTGACGATCGTATCGTTGTTTATAAGCATAATTCCATTATATTCCTTTTCTTCATTTCCTCCAAGAACATGCTAAAATGATAGCGTGAGTGAACGAAACAAGAGGGGAACTTTCTCCCGTTACAGCGATAAATTGATCATGTTTTCCGCCATCTTCCTCGTGATCTTCGGCACCTTCATGATCATGTCGGCATCCATGCCATATGCGACAGGTTCTACGACCATCATCGTCTCTACGGCGATCTCCCAGGCCGTATACGCAGCTGTCGCCCTGGCAGCATTTTTCTTTCTGTCCAATTTTCCTCTTCTCTTTTTGAAGAAGAGACTTTACTGGTATGCCTACTATGGACTGCTGGCTATGCTGCTGGCCTGCCGTGTCTTCTCACCGGTCGGCGGCGCCTATGCCTGGATCCGACTGGGACCGGCTTCTCTGCAGCCATCGGAGTTCGCCAAGATCTTCTCCATCCTCTTCGCTGCCAAACTGATGGCAGCCGATCAGGGAGACAAGAGAAACCTGGAGAACTTCAAGACCTACGGCATTGCCATGCTGGTATATGTCTTCATCATCGTCGTCATACAGCACGACCTGGGTTCCGGTGTCGTCCTGTTCATCATCAGCTATGCGGTAGCGCTCCTGCCGCCGCATAAGGCGCTGCGCAAATGGCAGAGGCTCATGATTCTGGGGATCTTCGCAGTCGTTGCCCTGGCTTTATTCGTACTGTCTCCGATCGGTACCGATATTTTAAGAAAACTCTCTTCCGGCAACTACATGATCGCCCGCTTCCTGTCGTCTGCCAATCCGTTTCTGACGCTCTATGATGACGGCTATCATTTAGTCATGTCCTTGGTCTCCTTTGCGACAGGCGGTTTGTTCGGCCTTGGCTACGGCAATTCCATCCACAAATACATGAACTTCCCGTCTCCGACTACCGACTTCATCCTGCCGGTCATCGTCGAGGAACTCGGCATCGTCTTCGGACTCCTGCCGATCATCCTCTGCTACGGGTTTATTCTCTTCTCCTTACGCCGTTATTCGGTGAAGAGCCGGAAGACTTCCACCAGGATCGTCCTTCTGGGTGTCTATATGTACTACATGGTCCACTTCTTCCTCAATGTCGGCGGCGTCAGCGGTCTGATCCCTCTGACCGGTGTCCCGCTTCTTCTCTTATCATCCGGAGGCTCGTCTTTGCTGGCAGCGATGGCGTCCCTGGGTATCGCCGAATCGGAGATCATCCGCTTCAGGAGTGAAAACGATGAGGATCGTAGCGGGCAGGTATAAGCGCACACCGCTCGTGACCCTGGAAGGGGAGGCGACAAGACCTACCCGGGACATGGTGCGGGAAGCGCTCTTTTCCTCTGTGGATGTGGAGGGGATGGATGTCCTCGATCTGTTTTCGGGTTCGGGAGCCATCGGGATCGAAGCGCTCTCCAGAGGAGCAGCGGACGCCGTATTCAATGATGTCAATCCGGCAGCGGCGAAGATCATCCGCACGAACCTCGAGAAGGTCCATGAGAAGCGCACGGTCTATGAACTGGGCTATGACCTCTGTCTGAAGAGACTGGAGGGCAGAGCTTTTGATTTCATCTTCCTGGATCCGCCGTATGCCTTTCAGGACTTTGAAGGTCTCTTCGCTCTACTGGAGAGATACGGAAACGTCAAAGAGGGTTCTCTCATCATCGCCGAAGTCCGCAAGGATCATGTCATGCCGGAAGAGTATGGCAGTTTCAAATCTTACAAAGAGAAAAAGTACGGGATCACGAGACTCGTGTATTACCGTTACCATCAGTAAAGATATTTCGTAAAAACTTCTGTTTTTCTGCCTTTTTTCATCAGAAAAGTTGGAAACGTATATTTTTTAGTATTACAGATGTTCATTATTTTCATGAAAATGTATTTTCATCTTTTCGTTCGATTTTTTTATGGTAAAGTTATCACATGGAAATCTAAGGAAGAATATCTGCCTGAGCGATTTCCGTAGAAGGAGAGAGAAATGAAGAAATTACTCACATGTCTTCTGGCTGTCCTGATGGTTCTTTCCATGGCAGCCTGCTCTGGCAATTCCGGCAAGGAAGAAAGCGGCACACCGGCTGAAGGCGGCGAAACGGAAGAAAAGATCCGCGTAGCCCTCGTAACGAACGTCGCCGGCAACTCTGCATTCATCGATGACGGTATTGCAGGATTCAAAGAAACTGCAGAAAAGTACGGCTGGGAATACAGCGTAGCAGAATGCGCTGCTGACCAGGACTACGAAGACAACGCCAGAGCGTTCGCTCAGGAAGATTACGATCTGATCGTCGGTCTGAGCTGGCAGGCCAACGTCGGTATCGCTGCTGCGGCTACGGAATTCCCGGATGCTGCTGCCTATGCCCTCGTTGACGACAGCACAGGTCTTGACAACGTCATGGACGTCACCTTCACAGAAGCGAGCGGTGCTTACCTGATCGGTAGAATGGCTGCTCTTGTCACGAATGGTGAAACTCACAACTATGCGGCTGTCCATGCTATGGAAGGTACTTCCGGCTGGGTAGGCTGGAGATATCCGTTCATGCAGGGTGTCCTTTCCGTCGACCCGGAAGCGAAGTTCGAATTCCGTTATGTCGGTTCCTACAGCGATCCGGTCAAGGCTAAGGAACTCGCTACACAGCTGGCTGCTCTGGACTGCAAGTTCATCAACGCTGCCTGTGCAGGCGGTGACTACGGTGTCTTTGATGCCGCTGCTGAACTGGGCTTCTACACATCCGGTCAGGATGAAGACTTAACTGACTACAATGACAACGTCATTTCCTGCCAGTTAAAGGATACTTACAACGCTATGGCTTACGTCCTCGACAGATTCGCTGAAGGCAACTGGAACCCGGCTGATATCAACCTGGGTATCAAGGAAGACACTATCGGTGCTGTCTGGGTAACCAAGGACTCCAAGCTAGCTCCTAGGTCTGAAATTCTCACTGATGAGATCATCGCCGATCTGAAGGCTGTTGCGGAAGATCTCAAGGCCGGCAAGATCGATCTGACTGCTCCGGAAGATCAGACAAACTATCCGAAAATCAGCGGATAAAGATCCCCATTGTTTTCTAACCGAAGCGGGAAGATGATATGCATTTTCCCGCTTCTTTCATATTTTCCCTTCGGGATAGAGGAGATACGCGTGGCTTTAGTAGAATTGAAAGACATCACAAAGGTTTACGGAAACCTGAAAGCGAATGACAGGGTCTCGCTCGAATTGAATAAAGGAGAGATCCTGGCAGTCGTCGGAGAGAACGGTGCCGGCAAGAGTACCCTCATGAAGATCATGTACGGTCTTGAGACACCGACATCCGGCGAGATCCGTGTCAACGGAGAACTGCAGCATTTTCACTACCCTTTAGATGCGATAGCGAAGGGCCTCGGTATGGTCCAGCAGCATTTCATGCTGATAGAACCGTTTACCGCAGCGGAGAACATCGTCTATTCGAAAGAACCGAGAAACGGCCTGTTCTTCGATCGTAAGAAAGCGATCAAGATCACAGAGGAGCTCTGTGATAAATATAAATTGTATATCGATCCGACAGCCCTGGTAAAAGACTGTCCGGTCGGTGTCCAGCAGCGCATCGAGATCCTCAAGGTGCTCTATCAGCAGGCGGAGATCATCATCTTCGATGAACCGTCCGCTGTTCTGACACCGCAGGAGACCAATCAGCTGTTAAAGACGATCAAGGATCTTTCGGAGATGGGGAAGTCGATCATCCTCATCACGCATAAGCTGAACGAAGTCTTTGCGGTCGCTGACCGGGTCGTGGTCATGAGACACGGCCAGGTCGTCGGCAATATGGACATCCATGAAACGGATATGGATCAGCTCAGCTTCCTCATGGTAGGCAGACAGCTTGCCAAACAGAAGATCCCGGCAGTAGAAAAGGGTCCGGCATGTCTGGAACTGACAGACCTCCATGTCTCGGGAAACGGTACGATGGATGCGATCGACGGCGTCTCCCTGCATGTAGATAAGGGTGAGATCGTCGGTATCGCCGGTGTATCGGGAAACGGTCAGTCCGAACTGATTCGGGCTATCACCGGACTTCTCCCGGTAGCCTCAGGGAAAGTCACCCTGGAAGGTAAAGACATCACAAACCGTACGCCTAGAGAAATACGCGAATGCGGACTGGCCTGCATCCCGGAAGACAGATATCTCTGGGGAAGTGCCAGAGAAGCGACACTGGCGGAAAACGGCATCATGTATATCCACAACAAGCAGCCGCTTTCGAAGAATGGCTGGCTGAACAAGAAAAAAGTGGAATCCTTCATAGAAGAGACCTTCGAGAAATTTGATGTCCGCTACGGCTCTTCCTCCCAGAAGATGTCCGAGCTCTCCGGCGGCAACGCCCAGAAAGTCGTCCTGGCCAGAGAGGTCGTCCAGAAGACACCGTTCCTCATCGCGGCAGAGCCGACAAGAGGTCTGGATATCGGCGCCATTGAATATGTCCATCAGGCCCTCATCAAGAAGAAAGAAGAAGGGGACTCTGTCCTGCTCGTCTCTTCGGAACTCAGTGAGATCATGTCCTTATCCGACAGGATCTACATATTCTACAACGGAAAGATCGCCGGGGAATTCACCCGTGAAGAAGCTACAGAAGAAAAACTCGGTCTGCTGATGATGGGAGGTCAAATCAATGAAGCGTAACGAACTGCTGATGGGACGTCTGTCCCGGTTCCTGAACTCCGCCTCGCTGCCGATCATCGCGACGCTGCTGGGTCTCTTACTGGGAGCTGTGACGATCTTCCTTTCCGGAAACGATCCGATCGGGGTCTATGGAACGATGTTCCAGAAGTCCTTCTTAAAAGCCACGTATCTGAACCAGACGCTGGCGAAGGCGACACCGGTCATCATCTGCGGCATCTCCGGTGCCGTTGCCTGGAGAGCCGGCCATATCAACCTGGGTATCGAAGGCCAGATGGTCTGCGGTGCCATGACAGCTGTCCTGGTTGGCTTATACATGCCGGGACCGGCTATCGTCGTCTGCATCGTCGCCTGCATCCTCTCCTGCCTGGCCGGTGCGATCTACGCCCTGCTTCCTACCGTTCTTCAGGATAAGGCCCATGTCTCCATGATCATGGTCACCCTGATGATGAACTATATCGCCAACTATATCTCTGCCTACCTCGTCTCCTTCCCGTTCAAGGATACTTCCTCTCTCAACGCGAACCAGACGAAGTTCATCGATGAGTCCCTGCGTTTCTTCCGGTTGACGGGAAACGGTCAGCTCTCGCTCGGCTTCCTGCTGGCACTGCTGGTCGTCTTCGCGATCTATCTCATCCTGAACTATACGACCTTCGGTTATGAGTCGAAGATGTCCGGTTTCAACCCGAGCTTCGCACGCTATGGCGGTGTCCGGGAACGAAGAGTCATGTATATGACGATGGCGCTTTCCGGTGCTCTTGCGGGCTTTGCGGGATTCGTCGAAGTCTTCGGCACGAAGTACCGTTTCGCTGCCAATATGATCTCTGCCTCCAGCTATGCCTGGACAGGTCTTATGGCCTCTCTTGTCGGACAGTATCATCCATTCGCCATCCTCTTCTACTCGATCTTCTTTTCCGGTCTCAGTATCGGCGGACAGGCTCTGCAGAGAGACTTCAATATCCCGCTGCAGATCGCGGATATCATCACCTGTTCCATCATGCTGCTGGTATCGGTGAATATCGGCATCCGCTTCTTCAAACAGAAGAAGAAAGAGGAGAGCGATACGACCGGTCACTACGACCATCGTTCCTATGAAAACAAGGAGGTGACGACCCATGAATAGTGCCTACTTCCTTTCCATCTTCAACTCCATCCTGCGAATGACGACCCCGATCCTCTATGCGACGCTCGGATGTCTCTTATGCAGTAGGGTCAACGTCTTCAACATCGCCCTGGAAGGACAGATGCTGATGGGCTGCTTTGTCTCCATCGCCATCAACTATACGACGCACAACATCTTCTTAAGCGTCATCGGCGGCATACTGGCTGGTGCGGCAGTAGGCCTCATCGTCGGTATCTTCCAGGTCAAGCTGAAAGCCAAAGACATGATCGTCGGTACGTCACTGAACTTATTGATCACCTCACTGACATCCTATCTCCTCTATGTTTTCTTTGCGACGAGAGGTTCTCTTACAAGCAATGAGATGGTCGGTCTGCACAGGATCCCGAATCTGCCGGAATCCATGACAGTCCTCCATCAGATGTTCAAGAACCTGACATACCTCGATATCTTCGGATACATCCTGGCTATCGTCATCTTCGTCTTCCTCTTCAAGACCGTACCGGGCTTCCACTTCCTGTCTGTCGGTCTCAATAAGGAAGCAACAGAGTCCCTGGGCACGAAGGCTGACAGGATACAGGTCATCGCTGTCGTTCTCTCCGGTGCCTTATGCGGACTGGGAGGTGTCGTCCTGTCAATGAGCAACGTCATCATCTTCACCGAAGGCATGACGGCCGGACGAGGCTACATGGCCATGGCGGCCTCTTCCTTAGCCGGCGCGCATCCGCTCCTGGCCATCATCTCCTCGCTCTTCTTCGGCGCTGCCGTGGCATCTTCGATCGCCTTGCAGAGCTATATCAACGGCCAGATCACCCTGGCTCTTCCATACATCCTCACCATCCTCATCATGTCGGTATCCGGTTATCTCGGCTATCGCAAAGCCCATAAGAAAGGAAACAGATCATGAGTGAAGAAAAAACAGTCTATCCTTGTGTACAGCTCTCCGAAGGAGAACTCTGCGACAGAGTCCTGACCTGCGGAGATCCGGCCAGAGCGAAGAAGATCGCTGATCTTCTTGAAGACAGTGTCTGTCTGAAACAGAACCGGGAATTCCATACCTATTCCGGAAAGTGGAAGGGTGTTCCGGTCTCGGTCATCTCGCACGGTGTCGGAGCCGGCGGTGCGGCGATCGCCTTTGAATCCATGATGAAGATCGGGATCAAGGCCATCATCCGTGTCGGTACCTGCGGCGGCATGCAGAAGGGGATCGATGCCGGAAGCATCATCATCTCTACCGGTGCCTGCCGTGATGACGGTGTCAGTGAGAAGATGGTCCCTCTGGGTTATCCGGCTCTCTGCGATATCGACATCATCAAAGCATTAGATGATGCGGCAGAGAAAAGAGGCATCCCGTATCATCAGGGCATCACCATGACCAACGCGCTTCTCTATGGAAGCCTGATGGGATCCAATGTCAAACTCTACGCCAAGGCCAATGTCAAGGCGATGGAAAACGAGATCGCGCCGCTGCTGATCCTCGCTTCCCTCTACAACGTCAAAGCAGGAGCTATCCTGACAGCGGACGCGCCGGCCTTTGAACTGATCGACGCCAGCGAATACAAGCCGGATGAATCCGTTGTCAAGAAGTCCATTGAAGATCAGATCCTGATTGCCTTAGATGCCCTGGCATCTCTTGATTTATAGAAAGGACGTCTATGTCTGAATACTCTTTCAAGGAAGCAGTCTGTCAGGAAACACTGGCCTGCTACTCCGAAAAGCTCTTTGCGGGAACTTCCGGCAATCTCAGCTGTTATGACCGTGCCAATGGCCTGATCTATATCACACCGGGTTCCTATCCTTACGAGATCATGAAGCCGGAAGACATCATGGTCATCGATATCGACGGCAATGTCGTAGAAGGGCCTCATAAACCTTCCAGCGAATGGCGCTTGCACACCTGGATCTATAAGAAGATGCCTCAGGTCAACGCCGTCGTCCACACTCATTCGCCTTATGCGACTTCCTTTGCGGTCGTCCATAAGACCATTCCGGTCATCCTGATCGAGATGGTGCCGTTCATCGGCGGCGATGTCCCAGTCGCGGACTTCGGTGTCCCGGGGACAGACAGAGTCGGGGAAACGGCAGCGGAAACACTCATCGAACATGAGAGGAACGCCTGTTTGATGGCCAACCACGGTGTCGTCGCGGTAGGGGACAGCCTGCCGAGAGCCCATGTGCGTGCTACCTATGTAGAAGATGCCGCTACCATCTACCACCATGCTGTTACGACGGGTATGGATATCCATCTGATCAGCGAAGAAGATATCGCGCTGATGAAAAAGAGGTAAAGATATGTACAGAGCAGACGAAGGGATCGGATTCCTTCTCCGATACGAAAACATTGCCTGGTATGAAAACGGAGCTGTCAGGATCTTAGACAGACGAATCTACCCGGTAAAGATCGAATATGTGACCTGCACGAAACATCAGGAAGTCGCCAAGGCGATCAAGGACATGGTCACACAGTCCGGCGGTCCGTATACGGCTGCAGCCATGGGCATGGCCTTAGCGGCCTATGAAGCCAGAGATCTCGATGACGGGAAGTATCTCGCCTATATGAATGAAGCCGCCTATACTCTTTCCCACGCCCGTCCGACGACGGTCAAGAAGATGGAAGGCGTCACGAAGCGCTCCCTGAAAAGACTCGCTGCCGAGCTTGAAAAGGGGACTTCGAGGAATGACATGCCGGAAAAGCTCTTTGAGGAAGGCATCGCCCGACTCAATGAGACCTATGAGAACTACGACCGTGTCGCCCATTATCTGGCAGATAAGATCCCGCACAACGGGACGATCATGACCCAGTGCTTCGCGGAGACTATCATCGGGACACTGATGAGAGAGTGCCGGAAGCGCGGCAATGAAGTCAAGGTGATCTGTCCTGAGACGAGACCTTACTACCAGGGCGCCCGTTTAACTGCCAGTGTCATCTCCGACATGGGCTTCGATACCACTGTCATCACCGACAATATGCCGGCCTATGTCATGAAGCAGAAGAACGTCGACCTCTTCACGTCGGCAGCCGATGTCATCACGATGGACGGCTATGTCGTCAATAAGATCGGCACCTTCCAGATCGCCCTGGCTGCCCATTACTGGGGCATCCCGTACTTCACGACCGGTTCGCCGAACCCGGGTCATCCGGATATCAGCAGCGTCGAGATAGAATTACGCGATCCGGAACTCGTATTAGAGTCCATGGGTTTCAAGCACACTTCGGATAAGGTCAAGGGCTATTATCCGGCATTCGATATCACCCCTCCAAAATTTGTCGATGGCATCGTCACCTCCAAAGGGATCTATTCCCCATATAATCTGAAGGCTTACTTTGAAGGAGAATGATATGGCAAGATTTGTAGAAGAAGAAAGAAAAGGACTGAGTGATGCCGATATCGGCGGCGGTTCTTTCTATGACGGTACGACTGTAAACTCCAAGGTATTGATGCCAGGAAATCCGGAACGTGTCAAACTGATGGCTGCCCAGTGGGATGAAGGGGCAGAAGTCTGGGACAGAGACAGAGGCTTCGTCATCGCCTCCGGTACCTACAAGGGAACGCCGATCACAGGAGTCTCCCATGGCATCGGCGGTCCAAGCATGGAGACGCCTCTGATGAATCTTCTTCCATACAGACCGGATGCGATCATCCGTGTCGGAACGACCGGTTCCCTCAAAGCGGAGATCAAGACCGGAGATCTCATCATCAACGACGCCTGTGTGAGACTGGATGGCACCAGCGGTCTTTACGTCATCAAGGAATATCCGGCTGCCGCAAACTATGAAGTCACGATGGCCCTGATACAGGCCTGCGAGAACCTGGGCTTTCCCTATCACGTCGGTACAGGCTGTACCGCTGCCAGCTTCTATGCCGGACAGGCCAGACCTGCCTTCGGCGGCTATGAGAGAAGCGACAGGGAAGCTTTCTTCAAAGACATGGTCTCTGCCAATGTCACAAACTTCGAAATGGAAGCCGCTACGCTTCTCACCCTGGGACGTATGTTTGGTGTCCGCTGCGGTATGATCGCCTCGGTCGTCGCCAACCGCATCACCGGAGAATGGGCGGAGAAATCCGGAGAAGACAAGTCTTCTTTAGCCGGTGCGGAAGCCCTCCACATCCTTGAGAAGTGGGATGAGATCAAAAAGAAAACCGGAAAGAACTACTTCTTCCCGGAACTTCTCGAAGCGACGAAAAAGTAAGAAGGAGCCATCCTGTTGAGGACGGCATTCTTTATTACTGATAGAGTTTTCTCAGAGATCTTTCCACCTTGGCATAGATCTCTTTTTTATCGAGTGTCAGGAATTCTCCGTCTTCATAGAGGATCTTTCCATCGACCATGGTCATACAGACGTCTGCCCCCTGAGCGGAGTAGACGATCAGAGGAACGGTATCGATATTCGGGATGAGATGAGGTTTGTCCATATCCAGAGCGATGATATCGGCCTTCTTGCCGACTTCGAGGGATCCGGTATCCGGTCTGCCAAGGGCTCTGGCGCCGTTGACAGTGGCCATCTTCAAAACGGTATCGGCCGGAAGGACTGTCGGATCCAGGGTGTAGCCATTATGGATCACAGAAGCCAGATGCATCTCTTCGAACATGTTGAGGTTGTTGTTGGAGGCGGCACCGTCTGTTCCCAGAGCGACATTGATGCCCATCTCCAGCATCTTCACGATCGGGGCAAAACCGCTGCCGATCTTCATATTGCTGGAAGGATTGTGGACACAGGTGACGTTCTTCTCTTTCATGATCTCGAGGTCACCGTCTTCCACCCATACACAATGGGCCACGTAAGCCGGATGTTCAAAGGCGCCGAGGTCATTGAACCATTCGATCGGCGTCTTTCCGTATTTCTCCTTGCATTCCTCGTGTTCCTTCTTCGTCTCGCTGATATGCGTGTGTATCAGCGCATTCCGCTTATTGGCATCGGCGATATAGGAACGGGTGATCTCCGGGAGCGTCGTGTATTCGGCATGGATCATATAGTCGATCTTGATCCGGCCGTCATAAGAATCGTTGTAGACCTCGAAGTAGGAATTGTTGAGAGGACCTCTGCCGTTTTCTTCATAGGTCTCCTTCGGATCGAAGCACTGCATGACCCTTGAGAAGTTTCCCTTGAGACCGGCCTGTCCGCAGAGCTTTACGGCATCTTCCGGATACATGTACATATCGGAGAACATCGTGGTACCGGAGGCGATCATCTCCAGCATGGCCAGCGATCTTCCGGCTTCGATATCTTCTCTATCCATCCTGTCTTCGATCGGCATCATCGTATCGAAGAGCCACTCCTGCAGATTCAGATCACTGCCCAGCCCGCGTAAAAGAGTCATGGCGGAATGGCCGTGCGCATTGACAAGACCCGGCATCAGCAGTTTTCCCTGCATCATCTTCTCCTTCTGGAAAGGTGTTTTCGGACGGTCCTTTCCGATATAGACGATGGTATTTCCTTCGATGCCGAGATAGGCATCCTTCAGAGTCTTGAAACGGCCGTCTACGCTCGTGAGGATGTCGGCGTGGGATAAGAGGATACTCATTTGTCTATCCTTTTGATGATCTCGGCAACGTAGCCGGAGAAGCGTTCCGCGACGAGATTGGCAGCGTCTGTCACTTCTTCGGTAGTTAGAGCTCTGTCTAGGACTCCGGCTGCCATATTCGTGATGACGGCCAGTCCCAGGACGTCCATACCGCAATGAGCTGCTGTGAGAGCTTCTGTGACGGTAGACATGCCGACAGCATCGCCGCCCAGTGTCCGGATAGCACGGATCTCTGCCGGTGTTTCAAACTGCGGTCCCGGCATGAACATGTAGACGCCTTCCTGTATCGTGAGGCCGGAGCCTTCCCCGCATTCCCTGGCGACCTGACGGAGGGCAGGGGTATACATATAGGTGACATCGAAGAAACGCGGTCCGAATTCTTCGACGTTCGGTCCTCTTAACGGGCTGCTGCCGTTGAGCTTGATGTGGTCTTTGATGATCATGATATCCCCGACGTTATAGTCCTTATTGACACCGCCGGAGGCATTGGTGAGAATGACGCGTTCAATACCGAGCAGCTTCATGACCCGGATCGGGATGACGAGCTGTTCGAAGTCATAGCCTTCATAGCTGTGGAAGCGTCCGGACATGCAGAGAACATAATGGCCTTCGATCTCTCCGAAGATCATCTTTCCTGCATGGGATTTGACAGTGGACAGCAGGAAGTTCGGGATATCCTTGTAGTCGATGACGACAGGATCCTTGATGGTCTTTGCGAGAGGACCCAGACTGGATCCGAGGATCAGAGCTGTTTTCGGGAGCCGGCTGACTTTCGACCTGATATAATCAGCGCTCTTTTGAAAGTACTCGTAGTCAAAGCGATATTGCATAGTTCTTTCCTCCGAAAATATCGTATCATACTATATATGAAGAATCCTGATATGAATTGCCCGGAAAGGGAAAAGGTCGTCTCCTGGATCAAAAGAGATCCTCTGCATTACCGCTATCTGCTCGATTTTTATGATACAGGCGCCAAAGTCCTGCAGCTCGATGAGGATGCTATCGTTCTGGTAAAGGAGGACTGTTCCCTGGCCTATGGTGCGGGAAAGGGCATCCATCCGGATGAGAGATACCTCATCATGACAGATTCCCGGGAAGAGACGAAACGTCTCATAGAGACCGGTCACTACGTTGAGGATGACATCGTCACTGTCTACATGGAATACTATCCTGACGAAGATATCCAGTTATCGGATATTCAGGGCGTGAAGTTCCGGGATCTGGATGAATCAGATATTCCGTTTGTCAAGGAACACTATGATGCGCCGGCCGCTGCCCAGCCGGGGGTGATCGAAAGATGCATCGCCGACGGCATGATCGGAGCGGAAGGGGAAGAAGGCCTCTACGGCTTCATCGGGATGCATAAGGAAGGGGCTATCGGTTTCCTCTATGTCCTTCCGGAATACCGGAAAAGAGGCATTGCCATGGAACTCGAAAAGAGGATGATCAGAAAGCAGCTGGACAGAGGACTCTTACCATACTGTCACGTTCAGACACATAACACCGCATCTTTGAATCTGCAGAAAAAGATCGGCATGGTCTGCTATCCTGATACCTTCTACTGGTTTGCGGGAAGGCAGTTCAATAACTGAAGGAGGATCTATGATCGACAAAGAACTACAGGAGAAACTCATCCGCACCGCTTCCGAAGCCCGTTTCAAAGCCCGCGTCTATACCGGTTTCCATGTCGGAGCTGCTCTGCTGACCAAGAGCGGCGAGATCATTACCGGCTGCAATGTCGAACTCCACACCACGCTTTCCAGCATCTGCGCCGAAAGGACAGCCTTAGTCAAAGCGGTCTCGATGGGCTATCAGGATTTTGAAGCTATCGCCGTCGTCACCGATTCCAGGAAGGCGGAATCCCCGTGTTCTTTCTGCCGTCAGTATCTGATCGACTTTGATCCGGATATCCAGGTCATCATGTCCAACGAAGATATGAGCGATGTTGTCGTCATGACCGTATCGGAACTGGTCCCGATGGCCTTCGTAGGCAGAGAGAAGAAGTAATATTTATTAAATATCATTAATATATTTAGAAAGTTAGCACACAACTGTTGACAGTGCTAACTTTTCGTTATATAGTATTAGCAGTAAGAAAAATAGAGTGCTAAAGGAGGGACGGATATGGCAATGACGCAAAGAATGATCGATATCTTACGGGCTATCGTAGATGAATTCGTTGCGACAGCGGAACCGGTAGGTTCCAAGACTCTGGTAGAGAAATATCAGCTGCCGTATTCGAGTGCGACGATCCGTAATGATATGGCTGCACTGGAGACCCTGGGGTATATCGAGAAACCTCATACCTCAGCCGGACGTATCCCTTCCAATAAGGGCTATCAGTATTACTGTGAACACCTTCTGAACAAGGATGTCGACGAAGATGTCAAGTACGCGCTCAGCACCATGCTGAACCACGATACGATGAACATCGAAGATGCGATCAAGGAATCCTGCCGTATGATCTCGGACATGACCAATCTCACCAGCGGCATGCTGGGACCGGACAGCGGCAAGCAGACCCTTCAGCATCTGAAAGTATTCCCGATCGATAAGAAGACAGCTGTCTGCGTCTTCGTGACATCGAGCGGCTATACCGAATCCAAGACATTCAACTTTCAGGACGAGGTGTCCTTAGAGGATATCGAGAAGTGTACCGAGATCCTCAACGACAGGCTGCGCGGCACCGCGATCGTGGAACTGCCGGAAAGACTGGAATCTTTAAGACCGATCTTAGTCGACAGTATCCAGCGCTATGAACTGCTGTTCAACGCGTTTGCCAGCGCCTTCGTCAAATTCGCCAGTGAAAACCTGTATTTCGACGGTACGGAGAAGATGATGTATCAGCCGGAATATGCCGATGTCGAAAAGCTGAAAAAGATATCGAGGTTCTTCAGCGATTCCCAGTTCTTCCGCCGGATGATCGATCACAAGGATGATGAGAATGCGATCGTCGCTAAAACTGCAAAGGGAACAGAACTGATGTGGAAGGATGACCTGGCGATCATCTCTTCCGAGATCAAGATCAATGATGAGGACAACGCCAGACTCATGGTGGTCGGTCCCCGCAGAATGGAGTATAACCGTGTCATCTCCCTGCTGAACTACATCACCAAGGAGATCGAGGATATGTTCCGCTAGAAAGGAGTTCCATGGAGCAGGAAACAAAGAAAGAAGAAGTAAAAGAAGAAAAGAAGGACGATGTCGAAGTCAAAGAGGATGAAGAGATCGTCGAAGACCTCAATGAAGAGGATGAAGTCGAAACGCTGAAGAAAGAAATAGCCAGACTGAAGAATGCCTATGCCCTGGCTTACGCCGATACAGAGAATCTGAAGAAGAGACTGCAGGCAGAAGCGGAACAGACCAGAAAGTACCGTATCCAGTCGTTTGCGATGGAAGTGCTTCCGGTCATAGACAATCTGGAAAGGGCACTGAAACAGGAAGTCAAGGAAGAAGACAAGGGCTTCTATGACGGTGTCAAGATGATCTACGATCAGCTGTGGAAGGCTCTGAAAGATGAGGGCGTCACAGAGATCGAGGCACAGGACAAGCCGTTCGATGCGAATGTCCATCAGGCATTGCTCTCGGAGAAGAAAGAGGGCGTGGAACCGGGCATGGTCATCGAAGTGCTGCAGAAAGGCTACAAACTGAAAGACAGAATATTGAGACCGAGTTTCGTAAAGGTCAGTGAATAAGGAGGAATATTTATGAGCAAGATCATTGGAATCGATTTAGGTACGACAAATTCATGTGTATCCGTCTATGAAGGCGGAGAAGCCAAAGTTATCACCAACCCGGAAGGCAACCGTACGACACCGTCTGTCGTCGCGTTCAAGGGCGATGAGATCATCGTCGGCGATGCGGCCAAGAGACAGGTCGTCACCAACAAGGATTCCGTCTCTTCCATCAAGAGACTGATGGGATCCAACCAGAAGGTCAATGTCAACGGAAAGAACTACACCCCGCAGGAGATCTCGGCCATGATCCTTCAGTATATGAAGAGCTATGCCGAAGCCTACCTCGGTGAAAAGGTAACCAAGGCTGTCATCACGGTCCCGGCTTACTTCAACGATGCCCAGAGACAGGCAACCAAGGATGCCGGTAAGATCGCCGGTCTTGAAGTCGAACGTATCATCAACGAACCGACAGCTGCCGCTCTGGCATTCGGTATCGACAAGACAGACAAGGAACAGAAAGTCCTGGTCTTCGACCTGGGCGGCGGTACCTTCGATGTCTCCATCCTGGACTTAGCCGACGGAACCTTTGAAGTCCTGGCTACAGCCGGTGACAACCACTTAGGCGGCGATGACTTCGATAACGTCATCGTTGACTGGATGGCTGAAGATTTCAAGAAACAGTACGGTATCGATCTGAAGGCCGACAGAATGTCCTTACAGAGAATGAAGGAAGCGGCTGAAAAGGCCAAGAAAGACCTGAGTGCCATGGTCCAGACCCATATCTCCTTACCGTTCATCTCTGCCAACGCCTCCGGACCTCTCCACTATGAAGCGGATCTGACACGTGCGAAATTCGATCAGATGACCAAGTTCCTCGTCGACAGGACGATCGGACCGGTCAAACAGGCACTGAGCGATGCCGGTTTATCCGCATCTGAGATCGATCAGGTCCTCCTGGTCGGCGGTTCTACGAGAATGATCTCCGTTCAGGAAGCTGTCAGACAGGAGCTCGGCAAGGAACCGAACAAGTCCGTCAACCCGGATGAAGTCGTCGCCATGGGTGCGGCTATCCAGGGTGCTGTCCTGACGAATGATGTCAACGATGTCCTCCTGCTGGATGTCACACCGCTGTCCTTAGGTATTGAAACACTGGGCGGCGTCATGACAGTCATGATCCCGAGAAATACCACGATCCCGACATCCAAGTCCCAGATCTTCTCGACAGCTGCCGATAACCAGCCGGCTGTCGACATCATGGTCTACCAGGGCGAAAGACCGATGGCCAAAGACAACAAGCTCTTAGGAAACTTCCAGCTGACAGGCATCGCGCCGGCCATAAGAGGTATCCCGCAGATCGAAGTCAAGTTCGATATCGATGTCAACGGTATCGTCCATGTCTCGGCTACCGATAAGGCTACCAACAAGTCCCAGGACATCACGATCTCCAATTCTTCAGGCTTAAGCGACGCGGAGATCGACAAGATGGTCAGAGAAGCCGAAGAAAACAGAGCTGCCGATGAAAAGAGAAAAGAAGAGGCAGAACTCAAGAACAAGGCCGAACAGTTTATCTCTCAGATCGACGATCAGCTCTCCACTGAGAATCCGAATGTAACGGAAGACCAGAAGAAACAGGTCAAGGATCTGCGTGACGAACTGCAGAGAGCCGTGGATTCCAACGACTACGATACATTGCGCAGAAAGCTCGATGAACTCGAAAAGGCTGCACAGGCCATGAGCGAAGCGATGTACCGTCAGCAGGCCCAGGGCAATCCGCAGGATGCCGGACAGAGTTTCAGCAATAACTCCAGTAACGGCGGAGATGACTATGTCGATGCCGATTTCAAGGCAAAGTAAATCTTGAAGAATAAAGCAGAAAGGGGGTACTTATGGCCAAAAGAGATTACTATGAAGTACTGGGCATAGAGAAAGGCGCCAGTGAAGATGAGATAAAGAAAGCCTATCGGAAACTGGCGAAGAAGTACCACCCGGATATCAATAAAGCGCCGGATGCGGAAGAGAAGTTCAAGGAAGTCAATGAAGCCTATGAAGTTCTCTCCGATCCGCAGAAGCGTTCTGCCTATGATCAGTTCGGATTCGCCGGCATGGACGGTGCGAACAGCTACGGAGGATTTAACGGCAGCAGCGGTTTTGGAGGCTTTGAAGACATCAATGATATCTTCTCGAGCTTCATGGGCGGCGGTTTCTCCGGCTTCAACTTCGGAGGTCAGTCTTCCAGAAGGAATACCGGACCGATCAAGGGTGAGAACCGCTATATGGAGATGAACATCGACTTCCTCGATGCCGTACACGGTGTCGATAAAGTCGTCAATCTCACTGTCGATGAAAAGTGCCCGCACTGCAACGGCAGCGGTGCCGCTTCCCCGTCTGATATCGAGACCTGTCCGACCTGCAAGGGCTCCGGCAGAGTCGTCAGACAGACCAGAACCGCCTTCGGGGTCATGCAGCAGACAGCGGCGTGCCCGGATTGCAGGGGAACAGGCAAGCACATCAAGAAGATCTGCCCGTACTGCAAGGGAGAAGGCTATCTCCGCAAGAAGGAGGAAGTCGAAGTCTCTATTCCGGAAGGCATCAACTCCGGACAGCAGGTCAGACTGGCAGGATATGGTGAAAGAGGGGAAAACGGCGGCCCGAACGGCGACCTCTATATCGAAGTCAATGTGAGACCGCACAAGTATTTCACCAGAGAGAGAAACAACATCTTCATCAAGGTACCGATCTCGGCTGTCGATGCGACACTCGGCTGCAAGGTCGACGTCCCGACGTGCCATGGCGATGTGGAAGTCAACATCCCGGCCGGTACACAGCCTGGCCAGCAGCTCCGCTTGAAGGGCTATGGCGTCAAGGATCTGCGTACTTCTGCGATGGGCGACCAGTTTGTCGAGGTACAGGTCACGATCCCTACAAAGCTCTCCAGAGAGGAAAAGGAACTCTACCAGAAACTCTCCGGAAAGACCGGAAAGAAGATGTCTGTCTTCGAAAAATTCAAACAGGAATTTAAGTAAGAGGAAACTCTTGCTTAAATTTTACAGATATATTAGCAGTCATAAACATGTAGTGCTAAAGGAGGTTTCATATGGATTTTGATGCTATGACAGAGAAACTGCAGAACATCCTCATCAAGGCCGTCATGGCCGCCAAGGACAGGAAGAACCCGGAACTGTGTTCCGAACATCTTCTCCATGTCTTCTTTCAGGACGAGGACATCCGCAACATCCTGAAGACCTATCATACAGATATCGATACACTATCAGGCATCACGGAACGGTATATGAATCAGCTCCCATCCGTTGAAGGAAGCGGCGAGCCGAATCTCAACCGTTATGTGAATGATGCCTACAACAACGCGCTTCAGAAGCAGAAGAAGAGACAGGACCAGTATATGAGCGCCTTCGATCTCTTCACAGAGCTCCTCTTTGGAAGATCGCTGGTTGCCGAAGAATGCCGCAAACACATCTCCTTCAGCAGACAGGAGATCGAATCGAAACTCAATAAAGAAAGGGGTGATTCGATGATCAGAAATCAGAATGATGAAAATAATCTCAATCCACTGGAGAAGTACGGAAGAAATCTCGTACAGGATGTCCGGGAAGGCAAGATCGATCCGGTCATCGGCCGTGATGATGAGATCAGAAGGGTCACGGAGATCCTCTCCCGTAAGACCAAAAACAACCCGGTCCTGATCGGCGAACCGGGTGTCGGAAAGACAGCTATCGTCGAAGGACTGGCACAGCGTATCAACAACGGCGATGTGCCGCTGAGCTTAAAAGACAAGGAACTCATCGAACTGGATATGGGTGCCCTGATCGCCGGTGCGAAGTACAGAGGCGAATTTGAGGAAAGACTCAAAGCCGTCCTGAACGCCGTCAAGGAGAAGGACGGTCAGATCATCCTCTTCATCGATGAGATACATAACCTGGTCGGTGCCGGTAAGACAGAAGGTTCCATGGATGCGGCCAATCTCTTAAAGCCGATGCTGGCGAGAGGAGAACTGCGCTGTATCGGCGCTACGACTTTTGATGAATACAGGAAGTACATCGAAAAGGATGCGGCTTTAGAGAGACGTTTCCAGAAGGTGACGGTCGATGAACCGTCTGTCGAAGAGACGATCTCTATCCTTAGAGGTCTCAAAGACCGCTTTGAAGCCCATCACGGTGTCAAGATCAAGGATGAAGCCATCATCGCTGCTTCGACGATGTCGAACCGCTATATCACCGACCGTTTCCTGCCGGACAAGGCGATCGACCTGATCGATGAGGCCTGTGCTTCCATCCGTGTCGAGATGGACTCCATGCCGAGCGATCTCGATGAACTCATCAGACGTATCCGTCAGGCAGAGATCGAAGAAGTTTCCCTGCAGAAGGAAGCTGATGATGAAAAGGCCGCCAGGAGACTGGAAGAACTCCATGAAGAACTCGCTTCTTTAAAAGAAAAGAAAGATCTCCTGTATACCCAGTGGTCAAAAGAAAAAGAAGACCTCGAAAAGGTCAAGAAGATCAGGGAAGACCTGGAAAAGGCCAAGATCGACTTCAACAATGCCCAGAACAACGTCGAATATGAAAAAGCAGCCAAGCTGCAGTTTGAAACGATCCCGGCTCTCAAGAAACAGCTGGAGGAACTCTCCTCTGAGTCTAACGGTGACCGCATGATAAGGGAAGTCGTCGATGAAGAGACGATCGCGAAAGTTGTCTCGAAGTGGACACATATTGAAGTCAATAAACTCCTCTCCACCGAAAGAGAGAAACTGCTGAAACTGAAGGACACCCTTTCTAAAAGAGTCATGGGACAGGATGAAGCCCTGGAGCTCGTCTCGGATGCCATACTCCGTTCCAAGACACAGATCTCCGATGTCAACCGTCCGATCGGCTCCTTCCTCTTCTTAGGCCCTACCGGTGTCGGCAAGACGGAAGTAGCCAAGGCTCTGGCGGAACAGCTCTTCGATGATGAATCCAAGATCGTCCGTATCGACATGTCGGAATACATGGAGAAGTTCTCCGTCTCGAGACTCATCGGCGCGCCTCCGGGATATGTAGGCTATGAAGAGGGCGGTCAGCTGACAGAAGCAGTGAGAAGAAAGCCTTACTCCATCGTCTTGCTGGATGAGATCGAAAAGGCCCATCCGGATGTCTTCAACATCCTTCTTCAGATCCTTGATGACGGCCGTATCACCGATTCCAAGGGTGTCACCGTCGACTTCAAGAATACGATCATCATCATGACGTCCAACCTCGGTTCCGAGTACGCCTTTGAAAAGGATGTCGAGAAGAAGAGAAAAGAGTATGAAGAAGCAGTCAAGAGGACCTTCAAGCCGGAATTCGTCAACCGTATCGATGAGATCATCATCTTCCATCCATTGGGAAGAGATACCATCGTCAAAGTAGCGGAGAAGTTCCTGAATCAGCTCAAGAAGAGACTTCTGGAGAGCGACATCACCCTGGATATCAGTGAGGAAGCTCTCAAGAAGATCTGCGAACTGGGCTATGATGAGCTCTACGGCGCGAGACCTATGAAGCGTCATATCCAGAGAGCCATCGAATCGCCTCTGGCGAGATTCCTGCTGGAGAATCCGGATACGAAACACATCCTTCTGGATCTTCAGGATGATACCTATCAGTTAAAGAGGCTGGATTGATTCCAGCTTCTTTTTTATAATGGGTTTATGGAAAAATACGTAAAAGGTTCTAAAGTCTCCTATGCCCTGGGGATGTCCTTATCGATCGAAGCACTGAAGAAAAGACCGGGTTCTGTCAAAGAGATCCTTCTTTCCTCCAAGTGTCATAAAAACCGCCAGTTCGAACAGCTGGAGAATCTCTGTCATCTTCATCACGTCCCGATGAAGATCGACGATGCGGCGATCGCCTCTCTTTCTCTCAAGGAGAACTGCTACGCCATCGCGCTCTTCGAGATCTTTGCTTCTTCCATACAGGAAGGGGATCATCTCGCCCTGGTGGACTTTGAAAGCTTCGGCGATCTGGGAACGATCCTGCGTTCCGCGGTCTCCTTCGACTACCATGAAGTCGCCCTGATCGGAAAGCATCCGGATATCTTCGATCCCCGCTGTATCCGGGCCTCCATGGGAGCCCTGTTCCATCTGAACTTCAGCGAATTCCCGGATGTCTCTTCCTATGTGAAGGCCTATCCGGATCACGCTCTTTATCCTTTTATCTCCCATGGTGACGCATTTGAAAAGCTCCCGTTCAGGAGCCCGTATACGTTATTCTTCTCGGAAGACTATCATGGATTGGAAAGTGTCTTTGAGAAAGGCTACACGCTTCCTCACCGTCACTTTGAAGACATCCCGCTCTCTTCTTTATCTTCGATCGTTCTATCGGAAGGCTATTACCGGAAACGCAGCCGGTAGCGGCAGCGGGAACAAAGGGGACTCAGTTCCTCTTCTCCTCGTAAAGAACGTATCATATTCTGATATTCCTTTGAGCTTACGATATCCCGTAAGCTCTTTTCATGGAGGTTTCCCAGTGAGTTATGCGCAAAGGGATCGAGGCAGCAAATCGTGACTTCGCCATGAACGTTGATGCTTAACATGTCTTCGCCACGGCAGCGTCCTCTTAAAGAGATGACATCCTCATGGATATCCGGCCAGTCAAAGAGTTCCTCTTCATAGAGGAAGGTGTTTTCAAGCAGCTGGAAGGAGTTTCTCCGTTTGGTAGGGGAGAGACCGTACTTCTCCTCTAATTCTCTCCAGAAGGCCTGTAATGAGGCGGAGAGGTGTTTCCTGTCATATAGACGAAGCTCTAATGTGCATTTATGATCAGACTCTAATAATGTCCTGACATGGGAGAGGACTTCTTCCTGTTTCTCATAGTGATCCAGGGAGTGTAAGGAGAGGGAGCACTTGCGAAGGCACGGATGTTCAAAGAGACCCGGGTATTCCTTTAACAGAGTGGCATTGGAGACGAGCTGCAGCTTCATCCCTTCTTCATCGAGGAGATCGAGTATCCTTTCAAAGTCCGGATGGAGAAGGGGTTCTCCTAACATATGAAGATAGAGATAGGAACAGTATTCCTTGATCTGTTTTACATAGTCTTTGATCTCTTCAAAGGACATAAAAGAAGCGCCCTTGGGAAGGGTGCAGAAAGGGCAGGAGAGATTGCAGGCATCGGTGATCTCCAGATAGACTCTCTTGATCATGGCTTTTTCTTCGGCTCCAGTTTGTCCATATAGAGAGACAGCTGTTCTTTATTGTAGAGGGAGTACAGGAAGTTCTCCCTGGCATGCGGATAATGGTGATACAGCTCATTCAGCATGTCCTTCATGGCCTGACGCTGTGTATAGCCGTCATTCGGACAGCCGGAGCGGACGACCGGGATATCGAGTTCCTTTACGGTTTTGCGGATGTCCTTTTCAAAAGCCAGAGCGAAAGGGCGGATGAAGGTGATCTTCGAATTGGTCAGATACATCTTCGGATCGAAGGTGGCGATGCGGCCTCCGTAGATCATATTGAGAAGCAGGGTCTCCAGGGCGTCATCGGCGTGGTGCGCAAAGGCGACCTTGTTGCAGGAAAGGGCCTTGGCCGCATTGATGACGGCGCCTTTTTTCAGCTGTGAGCACAGGGAACACTGTATCTGATCGTTCTTCTTATGTAAGGCCAGGATATCGGCGATCTTTGAAGCTTCGTAATGGACCTCGACATTCTCCTTCCGAAAGAAATCGAGAAGAGGGGTGATGTCTTCCTCTCCGAAATGCAGATCGATA
>JAFOMB010000168.1 GCA_017419065.1 Erysipelotrichaceae bacterium
TATCTGTCAACTACCGTCAGAACGAGGGAAGCGAGATCATCGATCTCTCTTCTTCGATCATCTCCGGTTCCTTTGATCTGACTTCCTATCATAAGGACATCACCTTCATCGAGAACCGCATCTCTCATGAAGACCTGCTTTCTCTGATAAACCAGGATCTCAAAGAAGGCTATGAGCTCGATGACATCCAGATCCTCACGCCGATGTATAGAGGTGACTGGGGCATCGACAATCTGAACGTGCTCTTACAGAACACCTATAATCCGCGCTCTGTAGATAAAGCCGAACGCAATTCGGGAAGGATGATTTTCCGGGTAGGGGACAAGATCCTGCAGCTGAAAAACCGGCCGAGCGAAGATGTCTACAACGGCGATATCGGGATACTTGAAGATATCGATATGAAGGAAAAGGAACTCATGGTCAACTACCAGGGCGTCTATGTCTTCTATTCCTTCGAGGAGACCAATGAGATCTCCCTGGCCTATGCCATGTCTGTCCACAAATCCCAGGGCAGCGAATACCCGGTGGTCTACTTCATCGTCTCGAGAAACAACGTGCACATGCTGAACAAAAATCTGATCTATACCGCCGTCTCCAGAGCGAGAAAGAAACTCGTAATACTCGGAGAGGAAGATCTGCTCAAAGAGGGCATCCTGCACGCTCAGAGAAGGAGAAAGACGACCCTGACAAAAAGACTTCTGGAAGAGGGAAAATGATATTCTCTCTTTCTTTTTCTGTGTTATTATATCTAGGAAAGACGAGTAGCTGCTGAAATCTTCAAAGAGAGCGGATGGCCGGTGTAAATCCGTAGGAGGCAGGCAGTGAAGCTACTTTCCTGGTACTGACTAATCCTCAGCGTATATCTGCGATAAAGATGAGAGTGCACGAAAGTGAACTAAGGTGGTACCGCGTGATCACGTCCTTAGAGAGGACGTTTTATTTTTTTTCAGGAGGAAATTCTTTATGAAACAGCTCACAGGCAATCAGGTAAGACAGATGTTCTTAGACTACTTCGTATCCAAGGGACATATGATCGAACCGGGGGCTTCTTTAGTCCCGGTCAATGACCCGACGCTCTTATGGATCAACGCCGGTGTCGCCGCCCTCAAGAAGTATCTGGACGGCAGAGAGAAGCCGCGCTGCAACCGCATCTGCAATGCCCAGAAGTGCATCCGCACCAATGATATCGAAAACGTCGGAAAGACCAGCCGTCACCACACCTTCTTTGAAATGCTGGGAAACTGGTCTATCGGCGATTACTTCAAGGAAGAATCCCTCAAGATGTCCTGGGAATTCCTGACATCTCCGGAGTGGATCGGCTTTGATCCGAAGAGGATCTATGTCACCATCTATCCGGATGATGATGAATCCTACCGCATCTGGACGGAGGAGATCGGACTTGATCCATCTCACATCTTAAAGTCCTATGACAACTTCTGGGAGATCGGCGAAGGCCCATGTGGACCGGACTCCGAGATCTACTACGACAGAGGTCCGAAATACGATCCGGAAGGCATCGGCGAAAGACTCTTCTTTGAAGAGATGGAGAACGACCGCTATATCGAAGTCTGGAACAACGTCTTCTCGCAATATGATGCCAAGGAAGGTGTCGACAGAAAAGACTACAAGGAACTTCCTCAGAAGAATATCGATACCGGTATGGGTCTCGAAAGACTGGTCTGCCTTATCCAGGACGGCGAGACCAATTTCGATACCGACCTCTTCTTACCGATCATCCACAAGACAGAAGAGTATACCGATGTCAAATACGCTGACAACAAGATGGCCTACCGTGTCATCGCTGACCATATCCGTACCTGCACATTCGCTTTGAGTGACGGTGCTTCCTTCTCCAATGAAGGCAGAGGCTACGTCTTAAGAAGAGTCCTCAGAAGAGCGATGCGCTATGCCAGAAAACTCGGCATCAACAAGCCGTTCCTCTATGAACTCGTCGATACCGTCTGCGATATCATGAGAGACTTCTATCCGTATCTCGATGAAAAGAAAGACTTCGTCAAGAAACTCATCCTCAAGGAAGAACAGTCCTTCATCCAGACACTGGCCAATGGCGAAAAGATCCTCGAAGACGAACTCTCCAAGGTCAAGGGCGGCGCTCTGAGCGGTGAAGTCATCTTCAAGCTCTATGACACCTACGGCTTCCCGAAGGAGATGACAGTCGAATCCGCGGAAGAGAAGGGGATCAAAGTCGATCTTGAAGGCTTTGAAGCCTGCATGAAGAAACAGAAAGAACTCGCCAGATCCTCCAGAACAGAAGCGGAATCCATGCACAACCAGTCCCAGGATCTCCTGGAATTCACGGAACCGTTCACATTCACCGGCTATGAATGCATGGAAGATGACGGCAAGGTCACCGGGCTCTTTATTGACGGGGCCCGCAGCGATGTCCTCAATGATGAAGGCGAAGTCACCTTAGACAAGTCCTGCTTCTATGCGGAAAGCGGTGGTCAGATCTACGATACCGGCGTCATGGAGAACGAGGATACCAGACTCGTCGTCAAGGAAGTCAAGAAGGCTCCGAACGGTCAGTTCCTCCACCATGTCGTCGTGGAAAAGGGAAGTGTCAAAGAAGGAGACTGCTTCCACCTCGTTATCAACAAGGAAGACAGACGGAAGATCATGGCCAACCACTCTTCCCTCCATCTCCTGCAGAGTGCTTTAAAGAAGGTCTTGGGCAATCACGTCGCCCAGGCCGGTTCCTTCGTCTGCAAAGACTACGGCCGTTTCGACTTCAACCACTTTGAAAAGATCTCTCCGGCTGATCTGGATAAGGTCGAAAGACTCGTCAACACCTGGATCAACGAAGACTATCCGGTCAATACCCAGGTCCTCGATCTGGAAGAGGCCAAGAAACTCGATGCGATCGCCCTCTTCGATGAGAAGTATGAGGACAAGGTCCGTGTCGTCTCGATGGGTCCGGTATCCATGGAATTCTGCGGCG
Source organism: Erysipelotrichaceae bacterium (assembly GCA_017419065.1). Classification (GTDB taxonomy): domain Bacteria; phylum Bacillota_I; class Bacilli_A; order Erysipelotrichales; family Erysipelotrichaceae; genus Colivicinus. The sequence continues at coordinate 2,960 of JAFOMB010000168.1, forward strand.
GTACCCATGCGAAGAATACCGGCGATCTGGGTTCCTTCAAGATCAACTATGAAGAATCCATCGGTTCCGGTATCCGCCGAATCGAATGCTGCACCAAGATGGCTTCCTATGATGCCTTCAAGAGACTCGATGCCTCTTTGAAGAAGATCTCGGATGACCTCAAGGTCAAGAACTACGATCAGATCTCTGAGAGGATCGCCTCCCTCAAGGAAGACAACAGCTCTCTCAAGAGTGAAGTCGCCAAGCTGAAGGAGAGGGTCATGAACCTCGATGCGGATGCCTGTGTCGAAAAGGCAAAAGATAACGGCAGCTTCCGCTACCTCGTCATGAAGCTGAAAGACAGCGAATACAATATGAAGGACTACGCAGCCATGCTGAGAAATAAGCTGGATGGCGGTATGGTCTTCCTCCTGAACGAAACATCTGACAAGTATTCCTATGTCGCCGCACTCGGAAACAAGGCGATCGAGAAGGGCTTAAAGGCCGGTGATCTTGTCAGAGAAGCCAGTGCTCTGGCCAATGGCAAGGGCGGCGGCAAGCCGGATCTCGCCCAGGCCGGTTCCGGCAATGCCGGCAATGCCGAAGAGATCCTCAAATGGGTCTCTTCCAAGGCGGAAGTCCTTTCCTAAGCCTGTAAAAAAGCGTAATATAAATAAGTAAGGAGGTGTTCTTATGACAAATAAAATGTCCGCATCCCATACGATGCTTTTTACCTCGGAAGAGATCAAAAGAGAGAATATGAAACAGCTTCTCCTCTCTGTTCAGGAAGCCCTGACAGAAAGAGGATACAACGCTGTCAATCAGATCTCAGGCTACCTGATCTCCGGAGATCCGGCCTATATTTCCAGCCATAAAAACGCCCGCAATAATATACAGCACGTCGAGCGTTTCGAGATCATCGAGGAACTGGTCCGCTTCTATCTGGAAAGCAAGTAGATGCGTTTACTCGGTTTGGATCTCGGATCCCGTACGATCGGGATCGCGCTTTCAGATTCGGCAGAATCCATGGCCCTCATGAAAGAGACTTTTCGTTTCGCCCAGGATGACTATGATGCCGCTCTGGACAGAGTGGAAGAATACGTCCAGGAATATGGGATAAAGGAAGTCGTCCTCGGCTTTCCGAAACACATGAACGGCGACATCGGCGAAAAAGCACAGCTCTCCATCGACTTCAAAGATGCCATGGAGAAATATCTGGGGGTCAAAGTCTATCTCCAGGATGAACGTCTCACGACGGCTTCCTCTCTGAAGACGATCTCCTTAGAACTCGGCGGCAAGTCCAAGATGAGAAAGAGTCTCGTCGATCAGATGTCTGCTGCCAATATACTTCAGGATTTCCTGGATAGAAGGAAAAAGGAACATGTCGGAGAATAAGATATACATCACAGATGACGAAGGCAAAGAGATCGAGATGAACATCTACTTTACCTTCGGTATGGAAGACAAGAACTATGTCGTCCTCTATGAGACGGGAAAGGAAGATGATCTCTATCCTTTCGCCTATGATGACGAGGGACATATCTACGCCGTAGAAGACGAAGAGACACTCGCCATGATCGAGGAAGTCGTCAGCGCATTTGAGGAAGAAAATCTATGAAAAAGGCCGGAAAGATCATTCTGTGCATCGTCCTGTTTCTCCTGCTGATCGCCGGAGGTGCTTTTGCCTATGCGATGCACTCTCTTTCCCTCAACGATTATGAAGAAGGCACGCTGTTTACCGTCAATGAAGGAGATGTCGGCAGGCGTGTCTTTTCCAATCTCAAAGAAGACGGGATCATCAGAAACGACACAGTCGCCTATTACTATTCGAGACTGTCCCATCCATCCGATTTCAAAGCCGGCAAGTATCATCTGCCGAAGGGACTGGATATGAACTCTCTCATCGATTATCTCTCGGATTCCACCAACGCCTATCAGGAGACGGTCTCTATCCGCTTCCGGGAAGATGACAATCTCGAGATCATGGCCGGCAGGATCGAAGAAGCTCTCGGTATTTCCAAAGAAGATATCCTGGAATACTGGAACGGCAGTGCGGTCGATACCTATATCAATGACTACGAATTCCTCACAGAGGACATCAAGGGAAGCGATATCCGCTACGCCTTAGAAGGCTACCTCTTCCCGGATACCTATGAGTTCTATCTCGAAAGCTCCATGGATGATATCACCAGAAGGATGCTGGACAGGGGAGAGGAAGTCTATGAGAAATACCGCAGCGACTTCTCCGCTTCATCCCATTCCATCCACGAGATCTATACGATGGCTTCCATCGTCCAGTATGAATCCGGTACCGATGACCAGAATGACATGTCCCATGTCGCCAGCGTCTTCTACAACCGTCTGGATGCAGGCATGCCATTGCAGTCCACGGTCACGGCCTGCTATGGCAGGGGACTGGACAAGGAAGGATGCCATCTGTACGGCGACCTCTATGAGACGACCAAGGCTGAGAATGCCTATAACACCTATCTCTTCTACGGACTTCCTCCGGGACCTATCCTCTGTCCTGGTGAAAAGGCCATCTATGCGGCTCTCAATCCGACCGACGACAAGGACTTCTATTTCGTCGGGGATCTGTGCGGAGGAAGCGGACACAACTACTTTGCGGAGACACTCGCTGAACACGAGCTCAATATAGAAAGGTACGTATCATGCAAGTAAAGAAACCTGTCCTGATCGGCATCGCCGGCGGTTCTGCTTCCGGCAAGACTTCCATTGCCAGAAAACTCTATTCGACCTTTGATAAGACGAATTCCGTCAATATCATCAAGGAAGACGACTACTATAAAGACCAGTCCCATCTCTCCATGGAAGAAAGAGTCAAGACCAACTATGACCATCCGTTTGCCTTTGACCACGATCTTCTCCTGGAACAGCTCGATGAGCTGATCGAAGGCAGAAGCATCCTGAAGCCGACCTATGACTATACGATCCACACCAGGAGCGATATCGTGGAGGAAGTACTTCCGACTGATGTCATCATCCTGGAAGGACTCTTCGTTCTTGAAAACAAGAATGTCCGTGACAAGCTCGACATCAAGATCTTTGTCGATACCCCGGCAGACGAGCGCTTCATCAGAAGACTGAGAAGAGATATCTCCGAAAGAGGAAGGACCATCGATTCCGTCATCACCCAGTATCTGACAACTGTCAAACCTATGCATGATGAGTTCGTGGAACCGTCCAAGAGATATGCCGATCTCATCGTTCCGGAAGGCGGCAGGAATCAGGTCGCCATCGATCTGCTGACAACCAAAATCAGTAGTATTCTGTCTGAAAAAATGATATAATCGCTCAGGAGGTGAAACAATGGACGAGAAATATTATGTCACAGAAGAAGGTCTTGCCGATCTTAAAAAGGAATTAGAGACCCTCATTCATGTCACCAGAAATGAAGTCATCGAAGAACTGAAAGCCGCCAGAGCACAGGGCGACTTATCCGAAAACGCCGACTACGATGCGGCCAGAGATCACCAGGCTCAGGTCGAATCCCGTATCAAAGAACTCGAATACATGATCCGCAATGCGGAGATCATCAATGAGAAACGTTCGACAAAGTATGTCCGTTTAGGCTCTACTGTCGAACTCCTGGAACTGGATACCAACGAGACCGATGTCTATACCATCGTCGGTTCTGTCGAAGCGGATCCGCTCAACGGCAAGCTTTCCAACGTCACACCGCTGGCAGTTGCCATCCTCGATCAGCGTGTCGGATCGACAGTCACAGTCGAAGCGGAGATCCCGTATCAGGTAAAGATCGTAAAAGTCAGCTGATAGGGGTAGGAATTTCTATTTTTCATGACAATAAAGTAAGTAGGAGACTACTTGCTTTTTATGTCCGGAAGACGTTATATCCCGTTATTGTTTCTGTTCCTATCTGCTTTCTTCCTGATCCCTTCTTCTAAAACTTATGAACCTTCGGAAGAGATACAGGTAGAAGTCAGAGGGGAAGTAGAAGAAGAGAAAGTTCTGAACCTGAAGAGGGGATCTACCTATCAGGATCTTTTTGAACTGATCGTGATTACAGATGAGGGAGATATCTCCTCCTTTCCTCTGCAGAGAGTCCTTTCAGCCAATGAGATCATTGTCATCCCGAAGAAGAAAGA
>JAFOMB010000169.1 GCA_017419065.1 Erysipelotrichaceae bacterium
GCTTCTCTTTTTCTTCTTGAAGGAGATGGAGGAAACGGTATAGGTATCTCCCAAAGCGGAGAGGATCTCATCCGCTTCCTTTTCGTTATGGATCTCGACTTTCTTGCCGTCATGCTTGGAAAGATCGCATTTTAAGGAAGAGCGTCCCTTCATGAGCTGTGCCATGATGGTCCAGTATTCCTCCGGCTTGAAAGCCTGTATCTCCTTTTCCCGGTCGGCGATCATACGTAAGGCAATAGACTGCACTCTGCCGGCCGACTTGGAGTGGATCTTGTTTTTGAGGAGCTTGGAGAGCTTGAACCCGATGATCCTGTCTAAGATCCTTCTGGTCTCCTGAGACTTGACGAGGTCCATGTCGATGCTTCTCGGGTTCTGTAAAGCGCTGAGCACGGCTGACTTCGTGATCTCGTTGAAGACGATCCTGTTCTTTTCGTCTAACGGCAGATCCAGTTCTTCTGCCAGATGCCAGGAGATGGCTTCTCCCTCTCTATCCGGGTCGGTAGCGAGATAGACGAAATCGGCCTTCTTGGCCTGCTTCTTGAGTTCCTCGACTGTCTGCTTCTTGTCGGCAGATACGACATAGGTCGGCTTGAAGTGATTCGGGATATCGACGCCGAGTCCCTCCTTGCCGCTGGTAGCCAGGTCTCTTATATGTCCCTTGGAGGAAACGACTTTAAAATCCTTCCCCAGGTATTTTTCTATAGTCTTAGACTTTGACGGAGATTCTACGATGACTAGATTTCTCATGGGTGTGCTCCTTAACAATATCCTAGTATATACGACTTCCTTTTTAAAATGCAATTTCTTCGCAACTGATCGGAGAGGCCCCCTCATAGATCAGAAGATTGTTGTTTTCCCCTTCTTTGGAGAAGAGATCATAGGGCAGTACCCTGACTTCCTTCCCCAGATCCAGGGCCTCCTTCAGTGTCGACATCGTCCCGGATCTCCTGCTCGACTGCATGATGTACACTCTTTCTCCCAGGGCACTGATCAGGCGGTTGCGGAAGGGAAAGTGACAGCCGAGAGGTTTCACCCTTCCCGGATATTCCGAGAGGATGAGGCCTTCCTTCTCCAGTTTCCGGTAGAGCTTCTCATTCTCCTTGGGATAGATCTCGTCGATCCCGCAGCCCAGGATCCCGATACTTCTTCTCGAAAACTCATGGGCGATCCCGTCGATGCCTTTGGCCAGTCCGGAGACGACGACGGTGTCACGGTAGTGCCGGCAGAGACACGCTGTCGCCTTCAACGCATAGGCACAGGGTTCCCTCGATCCGACAACGGCGATCTTCTCTTCCTTCAACAGAGAAAGATCTCCTTTATAAAAGAGGACATAGGGAGGTTCGGAAAGAGGAAGGAATTCCTTCGGATACTCCTCATCAAAAAGTGTAAGGCAGGACGTCTTACACTCCACAGGAATGATCTCCTCATTTCTCTTTACCGCCCTTTCGATATAGCGGTAGTCGCCCTTGTATTTCAGGGCATAGGCGATAAGGGTATTGCGGTCCATACACTACATTATTGACAGCACACCCTGAAATTCCTCACTTTTTTCTAAAACAGTTTTATCTCATGACAAGGTCCATAGGACATCCGATAGATATCCAGGAGTCCGTACTTCTCCATGAGTTCGAGATGTCTTTTGGTCGGATAACCCTTGTGTTTCGCAAATTCATATTGCGGATAAAGCCGGTCGTATTCCTCCATGATCATGTCTCTGGTGACCTTCGCGATGATGGAAGCGGCCGCGATGGAGATCGATCTGGCATCTCCTTTGATGAGGGAGATGACATCTTTCCTCTTCAGGTCCATCGCATCTGTTAATACGAGGCTCTGCCCCTTCTCTTCCTTTGAGAGGTCGTCCATCGCTCTTCTGGTAGCTTCGTAGATGTTGAACTCATCGATCTCCTTCGGAGAGACGATGCGTACGCCATAGTATTCCGCATCTCTTAAGATCTGCGGATAGAGAAGTCTTCTCCTTTTATCTGTCAGTTTCTTGGAATCGTTGATCAAAGGATTCTCATAATTCAAAGGAAGGATACAGGAAGCCACGACCAGCGGTCCGCAAAGAGGTCCTCTGCCGGCTTCATCGATGCCCATGACGAGCTTGTTTTCCTTCCAGAGGAGTGTTTCGTATTCATTCTCCAGCCGGACACTTTTCATAGCTGATCCTTCCGAAGCGGTTGTCCCGCACATCTTTCAATACAGCTTCCGCCGCCTTCTTGAGATCCGGTTCGCCATTGGCAGTTAGCCAGAGTTTCTTCTTGGCAGCAGCACTCAAAAGATCTCCTTCTTCAGAGATCTCATAGCGTTTCGTAAGAACGCCCGGATATTCCTGTTTTAAGTAATCCAGAGCATAGGAAGCCAGTTCTTCCTTGTCCAGGATGTCATCGTTGATGGAGCCCAGGACAGCCAGCTTTACCGCCGCTTCCTGATCATCCAGTTTCGACCATAAGACACCCGGCGTATCCAGGAGTTCGACATCCTCATTCAGTCTTATCCACTGCAGAGATCTCGTGACGCCAGGCCTGTTCTCCGTCTTGGCCACCTTCTTTTTGACAACGTTGTTGATGAGGGTGGACTTGCCGACATTCGGGATGCCGACGATCATCGCCCGGATCACCTTTTTCCGTATCCCTCTGGCTTTCGCCCTTTCGATCTTGTCCTTACAGATCTCCTTGATCTCGTTCACGAGTTTCTTGGAGAGATTGTCGCTGATCGAATCGACTAATAGACACGGGATCTCCTTTTCAAACATCTCCTTCCAGAGACGGTTCTCCTTTTCATCAGAGAGATCGGCCTTGTTGAGGATGATGAGTTTCTTCTTATGGGCAGACAGTTCATCCAGAAGCGGATTAAAAGATGCCTGCGGGATGCGGGCGTCGCGTAATTCGACTACGATGTCGACGAGTTTCAGCTGTTCTTCCATCTGTCTCCGGGCTTTCTGCATGTGCCCCGGGAACCAGTGGATGGTCTGCATTGTCTTTTTTTCCATGTCCGCCTCCTGTTTATCTATTGTATCATTTCCTCTTTCAAACAATAAAAGGAGATCACTCTCCTTTATTCTCTGAGTTTTCTCTCTTCCGCGAGGACTTCTTCCTTCGCGTTGATCCTGCCCAGGCCATACATCAGTAAACATCCGCATAAGAGGTTGATCCAGCCGAAGCGGTTGCCGAGAGAATTGCCGATGCCGATCATGATATTGGCGAAACCGACCATCTTCAGCATCCACGAGATCCTGTGAAGGTGTTCGAGCCTTGAATCGATGTCCGAGAAGAGATCGAATTCCCCAAGCTCGCTTTTTCTGCGGTAGTAGCTCCATTTAAAGACCTGTCCGACATCCTCGGCCCCGATCTCTTCGAGGAATTCCTGATAAGAGGAATCGTTGCTTCTCATCTCGAGACGGATATTGTATTCCCCCGGTTCGCATTTCTCAAAGGTATAATTGCAGAAGCCGGCTCTGCATAAGGCCCAGCCTTCATCCGCCATCTTCTGCAGCCACTTCTCTTCTTTTTCAAAGTCCCATACCCAGAACCATTTCCATACTTTTTCAGTCATGATGACCTCCCAATACGCTTTCTCCGTTTTCCAGCAGTTCCCGGAGTCTTTCGACTTCCTCTTCGAGGATCTCCAGTCCCTTCTCTGTGATCTGGTATTCCTTCTTGCGGCTGCCGTTCTGCACAGGCAATGGTCTGATCCATTTCCTGTCGCACATCTGCGTCAGAGCTCCATATAGAGTCCCGGCTGCCAGATGTACCCTGCCCCTTGACATCATCTCCACTTCCTGCATGATCCCGTAGCCGTGTCTGGGTTCTATGAGGGATAAGAGGATATAGTATGTGGCTTCCGTCAATGCGATCGTCTCATTCATAAAGATCACCTCTATCGTTCTTCGTTATATCGTCTATCGATATATCTGATTCTAATATATCGTCTTCCGATATATCTGTCAATATAAAAAGTAAGCTTGACGCTTACTTCATGCCGATACGGCTGAACGGATAGACCACAAAGATCTTGGTAGAGCGTATCTGCGATTTTGAGAATGGACCGTAGTAGCGGGAATCTCTCGATCTCTCCCGGTTGTCTCCCAGGCAGAAGTATTCCTCTTCCCCCAGGTCATAGGAGAAATCGGATGTGAAGACCTCCTCTTCCAGGAAATCCTGTTCTACGGCTTCTCCGTTGATATACAGGATATTATCCCTTACTTCGATGTGTTCCCCCGGTAAACCGATGATCCTTTTGACCAGCAGTTTCTCATCGTCGACATCCACAACGCAGATGTCGAAGCGCTTGATACCGAGATTCTTCGTGATGATGAAAGAATAGCCTCTGTCCCCGTCGACCAGTGTCGGATACATGGAGGATCCATCCACTTCTACCGGAATGAGGACGAAATGGAGCAGCACGAAAGTGATCACCGCTACGGTGACGATCACTTCCAGGGCATCCCTCCAGAAGGGCTTCTTCTTTTTGACTTCTTCTTCCATAAGTTTTGAAAAAAGCCGCGATGCGGCTTTTTAACGTACCTCTTTGATTCTGGCGGACTTGCCGGAACGGCCTCTCAGATAGTACAGGCGGGCTCTTCTGACTTTACCCTTACGCAGGACGCTGATCTTGTCGATGACCGGGGAGTGCATCGGGAATGTTCTTTCAACACCGACACCCGAAGAGAGCTTGCGGACCGTGAATGTCTCGCCGATACCATGTCCCTGGACACGGATAACGATGCCTTCGAAAGCCTGGATACGTGACTTGTCTCCTTCTTTGATGCGGACGTCGACTCTTACAGTCATACCGGCACGCAGTTCAGGGAGATCTGTCTTCATCTGATCTTTGGTGATTTCTCTAACCAATTCCAAATTCATGTTTCTTTCTCCTTTTCACACATTTATAATTACTGTTCATAATCTGACATAGAGAAAAGCGGAACAATAATGCCTATATATCTTATCACAAAGAATTTATTCTTCGCAAGATTCTTCTTGTATCTCTATGAGGAGCTTTTCCTCTTCCGGAGTAAAGACCCTTCCCTCCAGCATTTCCGGACGGTATTTCAGGGTCTCCTTCAGGGCGTTCTTGAGATTGAAACGGCGTATTTCTTTGTGATTGCCGTTGGTGAGAACGAACGGGACTTCCTCGCCATCGTATTCGACAGGTCTCGTATACTGTGGATATTCCAGCAGACCGTCCTCAAAGGATTCTTCTTTCAGAGATTCCGGAGAGATCGACTCTTCGATGAGGCGTACGATCGAATCGGAGATGACCATGGAGGCCAGTTCGCCGCCGGTGAGGATGTAGTCGCCGATGGAGACCATCTCATCGCAATACTTCTCGATACGCGAATCGATACCTTCATAGTGGCCGCAGAGGATGAGGATCTCCTCTTCCTTTACGAGTCTCTTGGCGTCTTCCTGGGTGTATTTCTTTCCCTTGGGTGAAGTCAGCAGGACTCTGGTCTTGCTGGTGGCGTTATCGAGTATGGCGTGATGGGCCACATCGACTCTCATCAGCATCCCCGCACCGCCCCCGTACGGTGTATCGTCAACATGACGGTAACGGTCGATCGAGTAGTCCCGGATATCCACGATCTTGAATTCCACGAGATCTTTCGAGATGATCCTCTTGATCATGGAAGTATTTAAGAAACCCTCATACATCTCCGGAAAGAGCGTCAGGATGGTGATCTTCATAAAAGACCCTCCAGTTCCACGATCTCAAGCTTATGAGCTTCCAGATCGACAGACAGCACGAAGTTCTCCCGGAACGGGACCAGAACTTCCTTGCCGTCTTCCTTTTTGATGCGCATGTAGTTGTACATGGTACCTTCCTCCATGCGTAAGACGTGTCCAACCTTCTTTCCTCCCTGATAGACATCGAGTCCTTCGATATCCGAGAAGTAGTACTCCCCTTTCTTCAGAGGTTTGATATCGGCGTTGTCCTTGTAAACTTCATAGTCCCGGAATCCTTCGATGAGATTGATATCCTCATAGCCTTCAAACAGCAGTAAAAGGATGCCCTTGTGGAAGTGCCAGGATTTGACTTCCATCGGGATCTTCTTCTCGCCTAAATAGACTTTGGAGCCCTTTTTGAATCTTTCTTCCGGAAAGTCTGTGTAGCATTCCGCCTTGACTTCCCCTCTGATCCCGAAGGGCTTGGTGATCTTTGCGATGAGTGTGTATTCCATATCTCTCATTATATACAAAAAGGATGTTGATACATCCTTAGAGCGCTTCAAATTTGATCGAGATGCGTTTATTCTCGATCTTGGAAGCTACCTGCAACATTTGACGAATCGAATTGGCCATATTGCCCTGTCTGCCGATCAGTCTGGCGATGTCATCGCTCGGCGCATAGACATAGAGAAGGATCTCATTGTCATTGATGCTTTCCATCTGCTTCACCATGACGGAATCCTTATCGGTGCAGATCGGACGGACCAGGTTCAGTAATACTTTCTCCAGATCGATCATTACTTCTTTTCAGCGAACTTCTTCATGATGCCCTGCGCACTGAACAGATTGCGGACGGTATCAGAAGGAACTGCTCCATCTTTGAGCCACTTTAACGCTTTTTCTTCGTCAATGTTGACAACTGCCGGATTCTTCTTCGGATCGTAGTAACCGACGACTTCGATCTCTCTGCCATCACGGCGTGTTCTGGAATCAGCCGCGACGATGCGGTAGAAAGGAGCCTTCTTAGCACCCATTCTCTTTAATCTTAACTTGACCATGTCATTACCTCCATGCCTATTCATGATAACACAAAGAAAGAAGGTGTCAAGCATTTTTACTTGACACCTTTAAGTACTTTCTTATCTCTTCGGTCCTCTGGAAGATCCCGGGGAACGTCCGCCGAAATTCGGAACGGAATTGCGCGGTGCGGACTGTCTTCTCGGGGTATTGATGTTCATGCGGAACGGCGAGAAGAAGCTGCCGCCGAAGAACGGATTGTATTGCGGGCGGGCATTGTAGTAGGTCCTTCTCGGCATCAGAGCGTTGAGCAGGATGATCTCCGGAATGATGGAGAAGAACGGATTGCGGATAGCCGAAGCCGTATTCGGAACAGGACGGCTGTAGTTCTGCGGGGCATAGTAGGTGCAGTGTCCTTCCGGATCATAAAGGGCGACTCTCATACCGCCACTCTGAAGCGTTCTGGCGATGTAGAGAGCGGATTCCTGATCGATATCGGTATAAAGATAGGCAGGCAGAGAATCGAGGATACTGCGCGCTTCTGAAAGCGAACAGGCTAAAGAGTTCTGCAGTCTCTGAGCGGTGATCGCATATGGATCCCGGTAGTCTACCAGCATGACGTCATAGCCGCTTCTGACCTGGGTGGATCCCCCGTTCAGATCAGCTAAGGTGAGATCGTCATCATCGACGACCTTATAGGTGACCGCATCCGGATTGACCGGCTTGAGACGGTATCCGCAGTGGATGCAGACATCACAGGTATCGGATACTTCTTTTCCGCATTCAGGACATTTGATCAGTGCCATACTTCCTCCTAGAGTCCGAACATGCCTCTCATCGAAGACATCTGTTTCATGACTTTCTTTGTCTTTTCAAACTGATTGATGACCTTGTTGACATCGTCAACGGTAGTCCCGGAGCCTTTGGCAATACGTCTCTTATGAGAAGAGCGCATGATGGACGGATCTTTTCTCTCCGCCTTGGTCATGGACTGGATGATGACCTTGGTCTTGTTGATCTGCCTGTCGGCATCCATCGATTCCACCTGTTTCGAGAAATCTCCCAAACCAGGAATCATCTTCATGATGGAGGCCAGCGGACCCATCTTCTGGGTCTGTTCGATCTGTACCAGCATGTCATCCATGGTGAACTTTCCATCTAACATCCGCATGGCAGTCTGTTCCGCCAGCTTCATGTCCATCTCTTCCTGGGCCTTCTCGACAAAGGAGACGACATCGCCCATGCCCAGGATACGGTCAGCCAGTCTGTCCGGATGGAAGACTTCGATATCTTCGATCTTTTCACCGACACCGGTATACTTGATCGGCACCCCGGTGATGGCCTTGACCGATAAGACAGAACCACCCTTGGAATCACCATCGAACTTCGTGACGATGAGACCGGTGACATCCAGCTGTTCATGGAAGGTCCTCGAGACGTTGACGATATCCTGACCTGTCAGAGCGTCTACCGTGAGTAAGATCTCCTGCGGATGAAGGGCTTCCTTCATATCGCGCAGTTCCTTCATAAGGACTTCGTCGATCTGTAAACGGCCGGCGGTATCGATGAGGACGACATCATAGCCGTTTTCTTTCGCGTAGGCGACACCGTCGATCGCCGTCTTCAGGGCAGGTGTCTCTACCCCTTCCGTAAAGACCGGTACATCGATGGCCTTTCCCA
>JAFOMB010000170.1 GCA_017419065.1 Erysipelotrichaceae bacterium
AGGCCTTGGACCACCTCGTAAAGAAAGCCAGAGAGCTCGGCATTACCTTCACCTTTGACCCGAACCTCCGTCCGCAGTTATGGCCATCCACCGAAACCATGGCTGACTATATGAACAAGATGGTTTCCAAGGCAGATATCTTCTTACCTGGCATCAAGGAATGCAAGATCTGCATCGGAGAAGATGATCCGGAAAAGGCAGCTCAGAAATACTTAGACATGGGATGCAAGTGCGTCATCATCAAGCTGGGTGCCGAAGGTGCCTACTACGCTACGAAAGAAGAAAGCGGCTATGTCGAAGGCTTCAAGGTAGAAAAGATCATCGATACAGTCGGAGCCGGAGACGGCTTCGCTGCCGGTGTCATCTCTGCCTTAAAGGAAGGATTATCCTTGAGAGAAGCCGTCAGAAGAGGAAATGCCATCGGAGCTATCCAGCTGACATCCAAGGGAGATAATGATGGTTTACCTACCAGAGAAGAATTAACAGCCTTCATGGAAGGCAGAAAGGATTGGAGGAAATAACCCTCTATGAACTATAAAGAACTCAGCGCTGCTATCGTAGAAGAGATCAGGACCTGTCTGGAAAAGACCGATGAGGAACAGCTTGAAAAAGCTGTAGAACTCGTCTCTAAGGCACCGCGTGTCTTTACAGCCGGAGCCGGAAGGACAGGACTGGAAGTCTCGGCCTTCACGATGCGTCTCATGCATATCGGGCACACGGCCTATCGAGTCGGTGAAGTCGTCACCCCGGCGATCGGGGAAGGCGATCTGCTGGTATTATGCAGCGGATCAGGTGAGACGAAGACGATGCTGGAATACGCGAAGACAGCGAAAGCCAAAGGCGCGAAGATCCTTCTCTTCACCACAAAGGAAGTATCCTCTATCGCCTCTTTAGCCGATCAGATCGTTCTCCTGCACGCCAAGGCTGCCAAGAACACTGACGGCAATGTCGCTTCCATCCAGCCGATGTCCAACCTCTTCGTGCAGTCTTTATGCCTCACGATGGACACGATCATCATCGGTGTCATGAAGAAGGAAAACATCGATGAATCCAAGATGAAACACCTTCACGCCAATCTGGAGTAACACTATGAAAAAGACATTACTGATCGGAGAACCGATCGGTCTCTTCATTGCCAGAGAGACCGGACCGTTAGATAAAGTAAAGACCTGGGAGACTTCCACGGCCGGTGCGGAACTCAACGTCGCCGTCGGACTCAGAAGACTCGAACAAGGTGTCGGCTACTATACCAAACTCGGAAAAGACCCGCTGGCCAAAGTCCTGATATCCAGGATGGAGGAAGACGGGATCGATACGTCTCTTATCACCTATCACGACACAGAGTTCACGGCCTTCCAGTTAAAGCAGAAGGTCGAGGAAGGTGATCCGGAATGTTTCAACTTCCGCAACCACTCCGCTGCCCGTACACTGTCCAAAGACGATCTCAAGGACGCGGACTGGAACGACTATGACTGGCTGCACTGCACCGGGATCTTCTCGGGACTTACCGAGACGACCAGGGAAGCCATGGTGTATGCTGTCTCCAAGGCAAGAGAATTCGGAATGACGGTCTCCTTCGATCCGAATCTGAGACCTTATCTCTGGCCTTCCACCGAGGCCATGGCCGACTATATGAACAAGATGGCTTCTAAGGCAGATATCTTCTTGCCTGGTATCAAGGAATGCAAGATCTGCATCGGAGAAGATGATCCGGAAAAGGCAGCTCAGAAATACTTAGACTTAGGCTGCAGGTGCGTCATCATCAAGTTAGGGGCAGAAGGTGCCTACTATGCCACGAAAGAAGAAAGCGGCTATGTCGAAGGATTCAGGGTAGAAAAGATCATCGATACAGTCGGAGCCGGTGATGGCTTCGCTGCCGGTGTCATCTCTGCCTTAAAGGAAGGATTATCCCTGAGAGAAGCTGTCAGAAGAGGAAACGCCATCGGAGCTATCCAGTTAACTTCTAAAGGAGATAATGATGGCTTACCTACCAGAGAAGAATTAACAGCCTTCATGGAAGGCAGAAAGGATTGGAGGAAATAAATATGAGACCTGAAGAAATCAGGAAAGAACTCAATCTCTGCGGTATCGCACCGGTCATCGTCATCGATGACGCGAATGATGCGGTCGATACAGCGAAAGCATTATTAAACGGCGGGATCTGGTTCATGGAGATCACCTTCCGTACCGCCGCTGCTGCGGATGCCATCCGCAATGTCGCGGAAAACGTTCCGGAGATGATCGTCGGTGCCGGAACCGTCATCACTGCTGAAAACGCCGAAAAGGCGGTCAACGCCGGTGCTAAATTTATCGTCACTCCGGGTTATGTACCGGAAGTCGTCAAGTGGTGTCATGACCATGACGTCGCTGTCGTTCCGGGTACTACGACGATGACTGAGATCTGTGCTGCCATCAACGACGGCTGCGACCTCGTCAAGCTCTTCCCGGCTGTCGATGCCGGAGGCGTCAAATATCTGAAGTCCGTCAACTCTGTCTTCCCGTTCTTAAAGTTCATGCCGAGCGGCGGTATCGGTTTAGACAACTTCATGGACTTCGCTACCTACAGCGGTGTCGCGGCAGCTACCGGTTCCTGGCTGGCTCCTAGAAAGCTCATCAAGGAACACCGTTATGACGAGATCACCGAGATCTGCAGG
>JAFOMB010000023.1 GCA_017419065.1 Erysipelotrichaceae bacterium
AGCCTTGTGGTTGCGCTTGTTTAAAGTCAGGGAGACGAGGAACATCAGCGGCAGACACGCGAAGATGATGAGAGTCAGTACCAGGGAGGAACGGGAGAGGATCACAAAGGAGACCGTGATCTTGATGAAGGCGATGAAGAACTCCTCCGGACAGTGATGGGAGAATTCCGTCACATCGAAGAGGTCGGAAGAGATGATGCCCATGAGATTGCCGATCTTCGTATTGGCGAAGAAACTGTCGCTGAGACGTTCGATGTGTTCAAAGAGGTCATGGCGCATCTTCGTCTCGATGTGGACGCCCATGATATGACCTAAGGAAGCCATATAGTAGTAAGCCAGGGCATCGATGATGCGTAAGACGACATAGAAGAATGCCAGTCTTCCGATGAGACCGGCTGTCAGAGCGGACATGTCATTGGCGGCCGTATTGGTCAGATAGGACATGATGCGCGGGAGGGTAATATCGCAAAGCGTCGTCAGAGAGGCACAGAAAAGGTCGATGATGAGGATCTTCTTCTGCGAGAAAAAATAAGGGGCGAAACGCTTCAGGAGTTCTTTCGTAGTATAGGTCTTCTTCTCCATAATGGCTTTATTATAGACTACTTTTTCTTTTCGTGTGATACAGACGTTCAAAAAAAGACCCTTTCGGGTCTAATTGGTATAGGGGATGCGGGAGACTTCCTTACACAGGACGATCTCCCTAAGTTCATCGTGGTTCTCCACGCAGGTCTGAAGAGTCAGGAAGCGATCGGAGAAGTCAAAGGAGACCCCGGTATCATACTGCGCGTTCTCCCTTGCGGCGTCGATATACTCCCGGAAGTAGTTCGCGTTGATGGTACGGTTCTCGTAGTCGAAGAAGCGTTCGCCGTCATCGACCCAGTAGTACTGCATGTCATCTCTCGTATAGACATACTCTCCGCTTTCATCAGCTTCCAGTTCGCAATAGTAGACCATGGCGACCTCATATTCCCGTATCTCATCTTCCAGCAGAAGAAGGACGGTCTTATTGGCGTCATAGTTTTCCTGTTTCAGAAGCTTCTCCAGAGGCGTGAACATGTGCGTTCTCTCCGGATCGAGATTGGAGTAGACGAAGTGGCCGTAGAGGATGAGATTCCTGTCATCCAGGTCATTCAGATAATCCAGAAAGACGGAACCCTCTTCGGTATACTCTCCGCTTTTCCAGTCCTTCCTCAGATAGGTCTCATTGGTAGGACCCTGCACGAAAGGCAGATCGAGAAGACCGGACGGGAATAGGATCTGTCCTATGTAGTCGCTGCTGATGGCATGGTTTTCATCCCACACCTTTTTTAAGGCCTCCCTGTCGTATTTCTCTTCTGTTCCTGTCTCATCATCGATGACATATACAGGCACATCGGCAGGTTCATCCTTTCCGGCTTCCTCTTTCAGACGCAGTGCAAAAACGATACCGAAAGTCAGAAGCAGAATAAGGAAAGAGGCGATCAGCAGTTTCTTTCCGGTCTTATTCATGTCCTTCCTTTTCTATCTCCGTAAGAAAGCAGATGCTGCCGGCAATACAGACATCAGCAGCATCAATAGTACTATCAGGATAATGACGATCTTTCTCGTCTGTTCTCTCATTATTCAGCAGTAGCTGCTTCGAGAGCGATCTTCATCATATTGGTGAAGGAGTTCTGTCTCTCTTCCGCAGTGGTCTCTTCATGAGTGACCAGGGAATCGGAAACAGTCAGCAGGCAGGCAGCGTTCTTGCCGCAGACCTTGGCGTTGTGGAAGAGTCCGAAGGATTCCATTTCCGCACAGACACAGCCCTTTTCCAGGAGGTTGCCTGTTCTATCGGCCAGGACTTCATCTTCATAGTAGAAGACGTCTCCGGAAGAAGCGATCCCTTCGTACATCGGGATGTTGCACTTGGCAGCAGCAGCTTTCAGCTTGTCGCAGAGTTCCGGTGTCGGCATCTGCAGCTTATTTTCATCACCGCTCTGCAGATAGGCATACGTAGATTCGGAATAAGCACCGGTGACCAGGACGACATCATAGATGTGCAGGTCTTCCTTCATGGAACCGGTGGAACCGATACGGATGATGTTTTCAACACCATAGAATTTGTAGAGTTCATAGGAGTAGATACCGATGGACGGGATGCCCATGCCGGAACCCATGACAGATACTTTCTTTCCGTTGTAGGTACCTGTGTATCCCAGCATGCCTCTGACCGTGTTGAACTGTACCGGATCTTCTAAGAACGTCTCAGCGATCATTTTGGCACGAAGCGGATCACCCGGCATCAGGACTGTCTTGGCGATCTCTCCCATAGCGGCTTGATTGTGTGGTGTAGACATAATTATTTCCTCCCGTAATTCGCTAGAATATTTGTCTCAAACGAATATGTTTTCTTTTCTCTTGCGGCATAGCGCTTCAGGGCGTTTTTGATGAGGATGTCGCATTCCTCAGAGAAGTTGATCCCCTTTGCCTCCCAGAGATAGAAGGCCAGAGAACCCGGAATGGAGTTGATCTCGTTGACGTAGACACTTCCATCCTTCTTATCGATCATGAAGTCGATGCGGACGACGCCATGGGCGTGCAATGCCTTGAAAGACTTCGCAGCCGTCTCTTCGATCTTACGACGCTGTTCATCACTCAGATCAGCCGGGACCTTCCTGTCTGTGGAAGCCATTCCCTTGGAACCGGCGCTCTTGACGCCCTTGGAAGGCAGTTTCCCTTTACTGCCGCCTTCGTATTTATCACGGAAGGAGAGAAGTTCATCTCCCTTCATGACCTCTTCGATCTCGCTCAGGGAGAAGTCTTCTTCCGATCCCATCACGGAGATGTTGACTTCCTTGAGTTCTTCGATCATCCTCTCGACGACGACTTTGAAGTCATAGCGGAAGCATTCCTTCATCTTCTCCGGGAATTCTTCTTCGTTATGGATGACTTCGATGCCGATCGAGGATCCCAGATTCGCCGGTTTGGCGATCAGCGGGAAACCGATGTTCTTCGCCTTTTCCAGATAGCGGTCCGGCTCTTTTCCATAGTCGTCTTCATAGACGGCGAAGTACGGCACCATCGGCACCTCTTCTTCTTTCAGGACTGCCTTCATGATGGCCTTGTCCTGACCGATCGCTCCGCCTAAGACATCACTGCAGGTGTACGGCAGCCCCAGCATCTCCAGATAGCCGGCTAAGGAGCCGTCTTCGACATTGGTACCGTGTACGACCGGGAAGGCCACATCGATACTCTTCTCGCTCTTCCTGAAGAGAGAGGACTTGACCGGACGGACAAAGACGTGATTGCCGTCCTTATACAGCATCACCTTTTCGCACTTGGCACATAAGTCACTCAGACTTCCGTAATTGGCCAGATCAAAAAGAGCTTCACCGGTATACAGGTCATTGTCTTTGGAGATATAGATGGGAGTGATGTCATATTTATCCGTATCCAGTGCCTTCATGGCCTGATTGGCACTGATACAGCTGATCTCGTGTTCTGTGGATCTTCCACCGAAAAATACAGCTACGTTACGTTTCATATCTTACCTCATGTTTCAGTATACCATATCTAGTAAGAGAAGGCATCAGGCAGATCGTTCTCCAGGAGGATGGCGTCAGCCGGTGTCATGTGGGCGTATATATAGTTGAAGGCTTCCTTGACAGTCTTTACGACGAGGATGTTTTCCTCTTCAAAACCGCTGTCTCTCAGACCTCTGAGGATGGCCGCTGTCTGCTTCTCTCCGACCAGGATGACGAAGTCGGCACGGTCCTTCATATAGGAGCCGAATTCATAGTTGTATTCGTCTTCCTTTTCTCCCAGATCGATGAGACCCGGGGTCACGATGACCCTGCGCGGATCCATGCGCGAGAGGACATCGAGAGAGAGCTTGCAGCCGACAGGATTGGAGTTGAAGGCGTTGTCGATGAAGGTCAGACCGTTGATCTTCTTGAGTTCCAGACGGTGTTCGACTCTCTTGACATTGCGGACGCTGCTTTCAAGTTTCTCCGGAGAAATGCCCAGTTCCAGAGCCAAGGCGATGGCTGCCAGGAGGTTCATGATGTTGTGTTCTCCTAAGAGGACGGTCTCAAAGCGGTGTTCTTCCCCATTGATGTCGACGCTGAAGGAAGAGCCTTCCCTGGTGTAGCGGATATCTCTGGCGACCAGATCGGCTTCCTGGTTCTGGATGCCGATGGTCACGATCTTGCAGGTGTTACGGATCGGATGTTCGCGGATATAGCTGTTGTCGATGTTGATGATGCCGACGCCGTCTTTCGGCAGCTTCTCGATGATCTCAAACTTCTCATGGATGATGTTGTCCATGTTGTGGAAGGTGTTGAGATGCTGAGGACCGATGGCTGTCAGGATGCCGTATTTCGGCTTGACGAAGTCCATCAGATAGGTGATCTCGCCTACGTGGTCCGCCCCCATCTCACAGACGAAGACCTCGTGGATCGGCTTGAGGTATTCACGGATGGTACGGGTGATGCCCATCGGCGTATTGTAGGAAGCCGGGGTCATGAGGGTGTAGAAACTGTCCCCGATGATGTCCTTTACGATGTTCTTGGTCGTCGTCTTTCCGAAGGAACCGGTGATGCCGATGCGGATCATCTCATCCATGCCGTTCAGAATGTCACGGGCTTCATTCTCGTATCTCTTCTTGATGAAGTTCTCTAAAGGCAGTGTCAGAAGCGCTACGAGATACATCATCAGATACGGGAAGAAGACGGCGAACGGGGCGATGAGACCCAGTTTGTTCTCAAAGACGACACTTAAGGCATATAGGAAGAGGATCCAGAGGACCGCGAAAAAGACGATCTGTCTTTTGACACGGAGTGTCAGGACCAGATCCTTGATGTATTCCTTCCTGTCTTCCTTCATGATCAGATAGATCGCCATGAGGACAGTGAGGGCCAGGACGGTGAGCTTCTGGGCCATTCCTTTTAATAGGAAGCTCAGCAGGATCATCACAGCCAGATAGAC
Organism: Erysipelotrichaceae bacterium; assembly: GCA_017419065.1. Classification (GTDB taxonomy): domain Bacteria; phylum Bacillota_I; class Bacilli_A; order Erysipelotrichales; family Erysipelotrichaceae; genus Colivicinus. The sequence goes on from JAFOMB010000023.1 coordinate 4,948, forward strand.
AAGGGTAAAGGTAAAACGCAGGTTCTTCTTATTGAAAAGCCATTTCGTGTAGCGGTAGAACTCGTAGCGGTTCTGCTGGAACATGTGGATGGCATTCTTGACATAGACAAAACTCAAGGCCAGAAAGACGGCCAGTACCATGACTCTATACATAATCCTCCTTCAGAAAAGCATCCAGTACCCGGCAGAAGCGGACAGGCTGATGGAAGTAGGCATAGTGGTCGTCCTTCTCAAAGATGACCAGTGTCGCATCCTTCATGAGCTTCTCCATCTCTTTTCCCTTGGATACCGGTGTCGCCTCGTCGTTTTCCCCGAAGACCAGGAGGGTCTCTGTGCCGATCGACGGCAGCAGGTCTCTCACATCGTCATTGACGACCTTGACAAAGGTAGCGCGCATGACACCGGTGGCGTTCCGGTAATCTTCGCTTCCTGCCTTTCCGGCCAGCTTTTCCTTGTATTTCGACAATCCTCCGATCGAGAGGATCTTCTTACCCAGTTTATAGGTATAGGTCTTCAGATACCATTCTGCTGTCCTCTTGTCCCGTATCCCGGCTGCCCCGGTCAGGACCATCTTGTGAACAGGATAAAGTGCGGCATAGCGTAAGGCGATACGGCAGCCGAAGGAATGGGCGATGATGATCGGATCTTCTATTCCCTTTAAAAGACAGTAGTCTCTTAAAAATGCCGTATAGTCCTCGCATCCCCAGGCTTCCTTCGGTTCATCGCTCTGACCGAAGCCCGGGAAGTCGATATTGAAGACATGACAGTGATCCTTCAGATGTTCGCCGATAAAGGCCATCATCTCAGTATTCTGTCCCCAACCGTGAAGAAGAAGGACATCTCTTCCTTCTCTTCCGTATTCTTCTTCGTGGATATTCAGATCTCTTACCTGGATCATACTCATAACATTATACCTTATCGCTCTTCTTTGCGGAGCGTTTGCTTCTTCTTAAACGGTAGACGCGGAATATGACGCCGTCATTCATATTCTCGCCGGTGACATTGTAGCCGTAGGTCTCTACGACTTTCTTGACGATGGAAAGGCCCAGACCGAACTTGCCGCCGGTCCCCTTCTCATAAGGCTTGAAGAGCTTGTCGATCCTCTCCTTGGACATGAGCTCTCCGTCATTGTATATCTCCAGGAGATCATCTTTCAAAGTGATCTTCACTAATGACTTCGCATAGCGCAGGGCATTGTCGAGGAGGTTCTCGACGACGACACGCCACGGTTCCTCTTCCCCGTGAAAGTAGACCTTCTCATCAATGTCCGGTTCAATGGTGACATCATTGCGCAGGACCTGGCAGGAGAGGATAGCCTTGGTGATGACATCCGGCATGTAGAGCCTGTCTCCTTCTTCGGAGTTGTCTGTCAGATAGCCCATCTTGTTGAGAGTGATCAGGGAGAGGACTTTCTTCTCGAGTCTGTCGGCGTGTTCGGAAATGACATCGACAGACTTCTCTAAGGTGTCATACGGATAGACGCCGTCCTTGATCGATTCGCTGTAGGACTTGATCGTCGCGATCGGTGTCTTGAGATCGTGGGAGATATTCTGAATCATCTCTTCACGGATCCTGGTCTGCTGTTCCAGTTCCTCATGCATGGTCGTGAGAGCTTCCGCTACTTCACCGATCTCATCATGACGCCGGATGTTCAAAGAGGCATTCTCGCCGTTCTTGATCTTGTTGATGTAGTTCCGGATCTGATTCAGAGGTCTGATCAAAGAGAGGACCCAGATCAGGAAGAAGAAGAACAGGATGAAGAGGAGATAGACGGAGACGTTCAGGACGACCTCGATCAGGGCACTCTTGAATTCCTCCCGGTAACTGTTGTTTAAGAAGGAGATCAGGGCATAGGAGCCCTCTTCAAAACTCAGGATGCTGTAGAGGATCTTCTCTTCCTGATAGTCGAGGGAGAGGTCCTTCAGCTCTTCTCCGGTATCCGGATCGATCCTGCTCAGCAGGTCATCATAGCCTCTCACGTCATTGAGATAGGTATGCGATCTGCGGCTGTAGACGAAGTGCAGGACATTGGTATCATCAAAACCCTCGTAGTTCTCTCTTGAGGCCAGGAAGGTCGTCTGGGAACGGTGGATGTAGGAGTACATCTGCTGATTGACGAAGTTGTCGATATTGCTGTTGAAATTGGAAAAGAAAGAGGTCACAATCAAAACGGTTATCAGCATCGCGATAGCCAGGAACTGCTGCATCAGACTGAAACCGTTAATCCAGATCCGTAATCTCTTCATCAACTTAACCGGTAGCCGAAACCGTATATCGTCTGGATATTGATATCCGGGAGTTTCTTGCGGAGCCTCCGCATCGTGTCATCCACGACACGGTCGCTGCCGTAGTAGTTCTCCTCCCAGACTTTCTCCAGGATCTCTTCTCTTAAAAAGGCCTTTCCTCTGTTTTTCACAAAGAGGAGCAGGAGATCGAATTCCTTGGTGGTCAGCTCGATCACGGTACCGTTGCGGTAGACGACGCGCTGATTCTCATTGATCTCATAGCCGTCTACAGTGATGTTTTCCTCACGGTAGACACGGCGGATGATGTTGTTGACACGGAGGACGAGTTCCTTTGGCGAGAAAGGCTTGGTGATGTAGTCATCAGAGCCCTTTTCCAGACCGATGATGCGGTCGAACTCCTTGTCTCTGGCCGACATGAAAACGACCGGGACGTTTCTGTTCCTTCCCTTGATCTCTTCGATCAGATCGAAACCGCTCTTGTCATCCAGCATGATGTCCAGGATCCACAGATCCGTATAGTCATCCAGATGGGAGTAGGCTTCATCGTAGGAGAGATAGGAATTGACGGAATAGCCTTCCTTTTCCAGGTAGCGCTTGACCAGTTCGTTCAGGTCTTTCTCGTCTTCTACGACACAGATCACTTTTTTCATGTCATCACCCTACTTTATTATACAAAGAAGGTTATGACTCTGCATAACCCAGTTCTTTGATATAGTCGATCACGTCATAGACGTATTTCTGGCAGATCTCATCGCTCTCGGCTTCCACCATGACACGGATCAGAGGTTCTGTTCCGGATGGCCTGACGAGGATACGGCCGTTGCCGGAGAGTGCCGCGGCCACTTCATCGATCTTCTTCTTCAGATCTTCGTCATTCAGGACGATCTTCTTGTCTTTCACGCGCACATTGACGAGCAGCTGCGGATACTTCTTCATGGAGGAAGCAGCTTCCTTTAAACTCACGCCGTAGTGTTTGAGGTATTCCAGGACGAAGAGGGCTGTCTTGAGGCCGTCTCCGAAATTACTGTCGTGGAGGAGGATGATGTGGCCGGAATCTTCTCCGCCGATCGCGAAATCGTTCCGGATCATACTGTCAACGACGTTCTTGTCGCCGACCGGGGTGATGTCATAGTTGATCCCCTTCTCATCGAGAGCCTTGTATAAGCCGATATTCGACATGACTGTCGTCACGACGGTGTTGTTGTCGAGAGTGCCCTTTTCCTTCATATAGGCGGAAAGGAAGCACATCATGCGGTCGCCGTCTACGAGATTTCCCTCGTGATCCAGGAAGAGGACTCTGTCCGCGTCGCCGTCGAAGGCGAAGCCCAGGTCATAGTCGCCCTTCAGGAGGTTCTCTCTGAGGGATTCCAGGTGGGTGGAACCGCAGTGGGTGTTGATGTTGATGCCGTTCGGCGAATCGTTGATATACGTGGCATCGACGCCCGTCTTGTCCAGGACAGCCTTGGCGGTATAGCAGTTGGAGCCGTTTGCCAGGTCGACGAGGACTTTGAGACCGCTGAGATCGGAAGGATATCTCTCTAAGAGCCAGTTCTGGTACTTGAGGATGCCTTCCTTGTATTCGCTGATCTGACCGATCTTCTCGTTGATGCAGAAGTCGATGCCGTTTGGATCGTCGATGTAGTCTTCGATCTGCGATTCGATGGAATCGTCGATCTTGAGACCGTTATTGCCGAAGACCTTGACGCCGTTGTCGCCGAATGGATTGTGGGAGGCTGAGATCATGATCCCGCAGGAGAACTGATCGGCCATGGCCACATAGGCCAGACGCGGTGTGCTGCAGTATCCCAGCAAACAGACATCAGCACCGGAGGCGCTGAGGCCGGCAGCCAGGGTGCATTCGAACATCGAAGAGGATAAACGGGTATCCTTGCCGATGACGATCTTCGCCTTCTGATCTTTGGAATAGTAGTGTCCGAGGAAACGGCCGACCTTATAGACCTGGTCGATCGTCAGAGTGCTGTTGGCCAGACCGCGGATGCCGTCCGTTCCGAAATATCTTCCCATATGCTTTACTCCCTGCTTACTAAGGTGATGTTGATATCGATACGGTCTAAGGAGATCCCGACGTACGGCGAGATCGGCTCGACCTGGAGAGGCAGATTGTAGGTACCCGGTTCTTCGATGCCGCCGACATCGAAGTAGACAGTGATGTCGTTGCGGGTGATGTTTTCGAGGTTGCCTCTGGAACCGGTGAGCGTGACGTTGACAGTGAGCGTGTCATAGTCGCTGACGCCCCATTGCTTGTCGTTGTTGCGATATTTGATATCGATATTTTCGAATGTCGTTGTCGTGGACTGTTCCATCTTGATGTGCAGGTTGACCATGGTCACATCTGAGGAGGAAACACCTGCCGGCAGAGTGACCGGGACCTGGACATCGGAATCGGCACCGGCGTTGGTGAGGTCATAGGAGACCATCAGTTCCTCGATGGTGTTGAGGACGGATTCCGGCGCGTAGATGGTAGCGGTGTGGTGATCATAGGTGATCGTATCGACGGAGAAGCCGTATGTCGGCTCGCCTGTGACATTCAGATTGATCGGCACCGTCTTGGAAGGCGATGTCAGAGTGACCTGGGCAGAGACCGTGTTCGGGACGATCTCGGCGTTGACGACGTTGCCGTAGCGGTCATACGCCACTAACGGCGCATCGACGGTGAAGTCGGTCGTCTGTCCGGAGACATCGATCAGGGCCTTGACCAGGGCGATGGAATTGAGGGTGTCCTGGGAGGCACGGATGTTGATCTTGCTGCCGGACGGGAAGGTCGGTTCCCCGAGGATATAGCGGGAATCCAGCTGATTCTGGTTGATATAGTCATAGCTGAGATCGAACTGCATCGTCGTCTTCTTCTTCAATGTCACCTGAGTCTCGTTCGGCGAGACGACTGTGCTGACATTGTCGCCATAGCCGACGGCGCTGATCGAAACGAGGTGCGTTCCTTCAGTGTAGCCCTCCAGGTTGATCAGGCAGTAGCCGCTTCTGGTAGAGGCATTGTTGACATTGGCGGCGTCACCGGTGATGACGACATCGCAGCTCGCCGGAACACCGGAGACTTCAAAGGTCTCGGAGTTGTAGCGGGTCGTCACGGAGACGTTGGAGATCGTCTTGGAAGAGGACAGGGTCGACGCGAAGGAGTTCTCATCGTAGTTGACGACGAAGAACATCAGACAGGCGACCAGCAGCGCGAAGAAGCCGAGGTATCTCTTGGAGAAGAAGATACGGTCGATCAGGGAGGAGATCCAGCGGAAGAAACGGAAGGCCGTCTCTTCAATGCCCATATAGGCGCTCTGTACCGCTTTTCCCTGAGAGGCGATCCTCTTGGCGGTCTCGAGTTTCTCTGCGGAATTCTTATTCTTCTTCGCCATGGTCAGCCTCCTTTGAAACGGTGTTGTCCTGGATCGCGACGACATCCTCGACGTATTCTTCAACGCGGGACGGCGCTTCGCTCTCCTTTTCCGCTTCTTTCAGATTCTCTTCGTATTTGATCCGGTTGTTGGTAGGGACTTTCATGTCCAGCTCATTCCCGGACTTCACTTCTTCTTCCTCATCCTTCTTGCGGAAGAGGCCGGAGAAGATGTTCTTTCTCTCGTCGGTGTTTTCTTTTTCGATGATCATCTCTTCATCATCCAGTAAGAGACTCGTTCTCTGTCTGCCGGCTCTGGCGATCTCGATCTCGTCGTTGCAGATGACGCGGCGCAGGTAGTCCTTCAGCTGCTTCTCATCGACAGAGAAGATCCTGCCGTTCTCAGCGATGGAGATGTTGGAAGTCTCTTCGGAGACGACGATGGTCAGGGCATCGGTCACTTCGCTGATACCCAGCGCGGCTCTGTGTCTGGCACCGTAGCGGGAAGACAGGTTCACGCTGGTCGGCGGGAAGTAGGCACTGGCACAGGCGACCTTATCGCCCTGGATGATGACGGCACCGTCATGTAAAGGCGTCGTCGTCATGAAAATGGAACTCAGCAGTTCCTTGGAGACGACCGCATTGATGGAGATGCCGGTATTGATATAGTCCTGCATGGACTGGGACTGTTCGATGGAGATCAGGGCGCCGATCCTGTTCTTGGACAGGGTGATGGTCGCTTCATAGAGCTCTTCGACCAGTTTTTCTCTTTCGTTGGCTAACAGGGTGTTGATCTTCGAGAAGGCGTTGGACTTGCCGATCCTCTCCAGAAGACCCCGGATCTCCGGCTGGAAGATGATGATGGCGGCCAGGAAGCCCCAGTTGATGAACATGTCTGAGAAGTAGGCGACAGTCGAAAGGCCGAGCAGCTTCGCGATACCGTTGACGGCGATGATGGCGATGATGCCCTTGAAGATCTGGATGGTCCGGGAGTTGTTCCGGACGAATTTGATGGCGTAGTACAGAACGAACCACATGATGCCGATATCGATCAGCACCCTGAAGATCGTCCATATATTTTGAATAGTCAGATTAATATTATAATCAGGCACTATTACTCCTCCTTTAAAAACATCAATCATTATACCATAATCTATCCCTCCCCTACAAAATGGAGTAAAATGGGGAAGTATGAATGAAAATATCGTAATGATCCAATATCAGGACAAAGAGATCTATCTGGTCAAGACAGCCCACGTTTCCAAGAACAGCGTGGAGGATGTCGTGTCCTGTTTTGAAGAAGTCGATCCGGATACCATCTGCATCGAACTGGATGAACAGCGTCTGAAGTCCCTGGAGGACAGAGATGCCTGGCGGAATACCGATATCGTCGAAGTCATCCGCAAGAAGCAGGCCGCCTATCTCCTGGTCAACACCATCCTCTCTTCTTTCCAGAGGCGTATGGCGAAGCAGATGGATTCTTCCAGCGGAGCGGAGATGGTCAAGGGCATCGAGTTATCCAGACAGCACGACAAAAACCTCGTCCTGGCAGACCGTCCGGTCAAGACGACTTTCTCGAGGATCTGGGCCAAGCTCGGGACATACGAGAAAGCCAAGCTCATCGTCTCCATCGTCTCTTCGATCTTCGATGATGAGGAGATCTCCGAAGAGGAACTGGCTCAGCTGAAAAACAGCGATGCGCTGGAGACGGCGCTGCAGGAAGTCGGGAAGGAGTTCCCGATGGTCAAGAAGGTCCTCGTCGATGAAAGAGACTGCTATCTGGCCGAGAAGAT
>JAFOMB010000171.1 GCA_017419065.1 Erysipelotrichaceae bacterium
CATCCGCAAGGAACTGGAAAACTACATCTATGCCAAGGAAAGAGACCTCGGCTATGAACATGTCTATACGCCATGTGTCGGTACGGTAGATCTCTACAAGACATCCGGTCACTGGGATCACTACAAGGAAAACATGTTCCCGATGATGAAGGTCGACAATGAAGAATTCGTCCTCCGTCCGATGAACTGTCCGCACCACATGCTGATCTACAAGAACAAGCTGCACTCCTACAGAGATCTGCCGGTGAGAATAGGGGAATTCGCGACAGACTTCCGTTATGAAGCTTCCGGTGCTGTCAAGGGTCTCGAAAGAGTCCGCTGCATGTGCCAGAACGATGCCCACCTGTTTGTCAGACCTGATCAGATCGCTGAAGAATTCGAAAAGGTCGTCCGTCTCATTCTCGATGTCTACCGCGATTTCGGCATCAGGAACTACAAGTTCCGTCTGTCCCTCAGAGATCCGGCCGATAAGGAAAAATACTTCGATGACGATGAGATGTGGAACGAAGCGGAAAGCAGGCTTCGTGAAGTTCTCAAGGAACTCGGTGTCGAATACTTTGAAGCCATCGGTGAAGCAGCCTTCTACGGACCGAAGCTCGACGTCGAAGTCAAGCCGGCTGTCGGACCGGAAGTCACCTTATCTACCTGCCAGCTGGACTTCCTCTTACCGAGGAGATTCGAACTGACCTATATCGATTCCAACGGCGAAAAGCAGACGCCTGTCGTCCTGCACAGAGCGATATTCGGTACCTTTGACCGCTTTACTGCCTTCATCATCGAAGAGACCAAGGGTGTCTTCCCGACATGGCTGTCTCCGAAGCAGGCTGTCGTCATTCCTGTCCATCATGAAAGACATGCGGACTATGCCTATGAAGTCCTCGCCGAACTCAAGAAAGCCGGTGTCAGAGCCCATGTGGACTGCCGCAATGAAAAACTGGGCTACCGTATCCGTGAAGCCCAGATGTCCAAGATCCCTTATGAGATCGTCGTCGGCGACAAGGAAGTCGAAGAAAGGACTGTCAATATCCGCCGCTATGGCAAGGAAGGATCTGTCTCGAAGTCTCTGGAAGAGTTCGTGAGAGATCTCACTGAAGAAATCAGAAACCGTTCCCTCTAGGAACGGTTTTTCTTAGACAAAACAAAAAAGAGGGGTGACCCTCTATTTTGTGTATTCTTCGATCTTACTGCAGAGATCTTTGAGCTTGACTTCTTCGACTTCTCCGGTCCTCGCCTTGACTTCGACGATGCCTTCCCCGGCCTTCTTGCCGACCGTGATGCGGTATGGGATACCGATGAGTTCCGCATCGTTGAACTTGATGCCCGGACGCTCATCTCTGTCATCCAGCATCGTTTCGATGCCCATGGCATTGAGCTTCTCGTAGATCTCGTTAGCGATCGTGCACTGCGCCTCGTCCTTGGTGGACATGATGAGGACAGTGACCTTGAATGGAGCGATGTTCATCGGCCAGATGATGCCCTTGTCGTCGTGATTCTGTTCGACGATAGCGGCCATCGTTCTGCCGATGCCTAAGCCATAGGAGCCCATCCAGACATCCTGGAGCCTGTTGTTTTCATCGGCGTACTGCAAGCCCATGGCCTTGGAGTACTTCGTACCGAGCTTGAAGGTATTGCCGACTTCAATGCCCTTGGTAAACTGCAGAGGCTGTTTACAGACAGGACAGAGATCGCCTTCCATGACATTGACGATGTCCGCGCAGATATCGTATTTGATATCTTCGAGGTTGACATTGTCATAGTGATAGCCTTCTTTATTGGCACCGCAGACGAAGTTCTTCATCTTTAATACTTCTCTGTCGATGATGACCTTGACATGGAGATCGAACGGTCCGGTAAAGCCCGGGACACAGCCGCTTCCTTCCAGCAGTTTGTCATCCGCAAAGCCGATCTCGGAAGCACCTAAGAGCTTCTGCAGTTTTGTCTCATTGAGTTCTCTGTCGCCCCGGATGAAGCAGATCATGGCTTCGCCGTCCGCATTGAGCAGGAGGGCCTTGAGAGAGTGTGCCTGATCTTTATGGAGGAATTCGCAGACTTCTTCAATAGAGGAGCAGTGCGGTGTCTCTACGAGGACTTTCTCCTTTGTCTCTTCATTCGTCTGATCGAGTGTGGAGATGGTCTCTGCGACTTCGAGGTTGGTGGAATAGCTGCAGGTACCGCAGTAGACGATGGAATCTTCGCCTACCGGAGTGATGGCCTGGAACTCTTCGGAGAGGAGCCCTCCCATGATACCGGTATCGGCCTTGACGATGCGGTAGCGGATCCCCATCTCATCAAAGGATTTCACATAGGCGTCATACATCTTCTTATAGGAGACATCGAGTCCTGCCTCGTCCTTATCAAAGGAGTAGGCATCCTTCATGACGAATTCCTTGACACGGATGAGACCGAAACGGGCTCTCGGTTCATCACGGTATTTCTCCTGGAACTGGTAGAGGTTGAAAGGCATGTTTTTATAGGAACGGATCATCGACTTGGCCGCATAGGCAAAGAGCTCTTCATGCGTAGGTCCTAAGACGAAGTCCTTGTTGTTTCTGTCTTTCAGCTTGAAGATCGAAGGACCGAAGCCCTTGAGTCTTCCGGAATCCTCATAGTATTCCGAAGCGATAAGAGCCGGCATCTTGAGTTCCTGAGCTCCGGCTTCGTTCATGTATTTCCGGACGATCTTTTCGATATTCTTGTGGACTTTATAACCCAGCGGCAGCATGATGTATACTCCGGCACTGGTCTTCTTGATATAACCGGCCTTGACCAGGAGATTGCCGCTGACGGAATCTTCATCACGGACATCTTCCCGCAAGGTGAAAAAATAAGACTCTTTTAATTTCATATCAATCCCTCATTTCTCAAAAATTATAACATAATCTCCTGTCCATTGAACTTTCGTGTGTTACTATATATAAAACTGAAAAAGGAGATTACTTATGGCCAAGTATTTCACGGATGTCTCCAGGACTTTCAATGAGTACCTGCTGATCCCGAACCTTATCAAGAGAACGCATACACCCGATAAAGTATCACTTGAAACGCCTTTAGTCAGATTTAAAAAAGGGAAGAAGAGTGATATTTATTTAAAGATCCCTATGCTTTCGGCGATCATGCAGTCAGTATCTGATGACAGGATGGCCATAGCACTGGCGAAGGAAGGGGGACTTTCCTTCATATACGGATCCCAGTCCATCGAAGATGAAGCGGAGATGGTAAGAAGGGTCAAACTCCATAAAGCGGGATTTGTCGAATCCGATTCCAACGTCAAACCGGATGCGACGATCAGCGAACTGCTGGCACTCATTGAGAGCACCGGACACTCCACGACGGCTGTCACCGATGACGGCAGTGCCCATGGAAAGCTCCTGGGTCTCATCACGAGCAGAGACTACCGTATCTCGCATGTCGATATGAACGATCCGGTATCCAAATACATGACCCCGATCGAGAAGCTGATCTGCGGCAGCACCGATCTCAAGATCAGTGAATGCAATGACCTCATCTGGGATCATAAGCTGAATACATTGCCGATCGTCGATAAAGAGGGGAATCTCTCCTCCATGGTCTTCCGGAAGGACTATGAGGCCCATAAGGAAAACCCGAATGAACTCCTCGACGATCAGAAGAGATATCTCGTAGGTGCCGGTATCAATTCCAGAGACTATGAAGAAAGAGTTCCGGCTCTTGTGAGCGCAGGAGCAGACGTCTTATGTATCGACTCCTCGGAAGGCTTCTCGGAATACCAGAAGGACACCATCGCCTGGATCCGCAAGAAGTACGGCAAGAAAGTCAAAGTCGGTGCCGGGAATGTCGTTGACGCCGAAGGTTTCCGCTATCTGGCAGATGCCGGAGCGGACTTCATCAAGGTCGGTATCGGTGGCGGTTCCATCTGCATCACCAGAGAGACCAAGGGCATCGGCAGAGGCCAGGCTTCCGCTGTCATCGATGTCGCCAAGGCCAGAGATGAATACTTCAAAGAGACCGGCGAATACATCCCGATCTGTTCCGACGGCGGTATCGTCTATGACTATCACATGACGCTGGCACTGGCCATGGGAGCTGACTTCGTGATGCTGGGAAGATACTTCTCCCGCTTTGAAGAAGCACCGACTGCCAAGGTCAACATCAACGGTTCCTACTACAAGGAATACTGGGGCGAAGGTTCCAACCGTGCCCGCAACTGGCAGAGATACGATATGGGCGGCAAGGCCAAGCTCTCCTTTGAAGAAGGCGTCGACTCCTATGTCCCTTATGCCGGTCTTCTAAAAGACAATGTCGCAGTCACCACTTATAAGATCAAATCCACGATGTGCAACTGCGGTGCTTTGTCCTTACCGGAATTCCGCAAGAAAGCCAGACTGACTGTCGTTTCTTCGACATCCATTGTAGAAGGCGGCGCACACGACGTTCTCGTCAAGAACAATCAGAACAACCACTAAACAAAAAAGCCTCGTCAGAGGCTTTTATTTCTGTCTCAGGAGCTCATCGAGCTTCTCAGTATTCTTGAAGTGGAGCTTGGCGACTTTCTCCAGTGACGCTCTTCCGTACTTCCTGACGAAGGCCAGGGCATCCTTATCGGTATCTTCTCCGGCTCCCTTATGGAAGGAGAGGCCGTAGGTCTTTTCGAGTTTCTCCATGTATTTTAGGAAGGCATAGCGGGAGATGACGCTTCCGACCGCAACAGCCGGATATTTCTCTTCCGCCTTGGTTTCAAAGATGAGATCCCGGTAGATGTCCTTTTCCTTCATGAGATAGCCGAAGTAGGCATCTTTCGGACAGAACTGATCGACATAGGCAGCCTTCGGGATCGTGCAGCCTTTCTTCAATAGATTGAGATAGGCCTGATTGTGCATGCGGGCCTTTATCTCGTTAAGGTTATTTGTCTCGTGGACTATATTATACTGTGCTGGCTCCAGTATGAGCAGGGAGTGCTTGCAGCGCTTCATGAGCTCTTCGCCGATCTGTAAGATCGTCCTGTCGTCCATCTGCTTGGAATCGGTCACTCCATGGGCTTCCAGATACGGATAATCGCTTTCTTCGATGATGGCTGCCGTCACGATGACCGGTCCGAAGTAATCGCCGGTCCCGACTTCATCCGATCCGGCCTGTCTGCTCTTCTTCGTCTCAATAAAGGAAGATCCGTAGAAGAGGGCATCCTTTCCCTGAAAGACGACCTTTCCGGACTTGTAGATGGAGATCGTGACATCTTCATTCTGTATGAAAGTATCCATGTATTCACTCGCATTCGGTTTGACATCGGCTGCGAAAGTCTTCTTCAGTCTCTGTATCTGCTGTTCGTTGAGTTTCAGGGAGATATTGCTCATGAGACCATTTTATCATAGGTTGAGAATTGCGCCTTAATTAATTAAAATATAGATATGACTATTCCAAGCAATTACTTTATCTTTATCGATGTATTCATCATCGCCTTATACTGCGCCTTTTTAGCAGTTTCCTACCGGAACGGTTTTCTATACGGTCTCCTGGATCTCTTCTATACGCTGATCTGTGTAGCAGCCGCCTGGTTCCTTTCTCCGGTCATGGCTTCTGTACTGCCTCTGATATCCCTGGCAGATACGGAACTGGCCATCTTCCGCATCGAACCGATCGTCAATACGACAGCCTATTTTGTCCTCATCTTCCTCCTGCTGAAGCTGGTAGGACTCATCATCGTTCCGCTGTTCAAGAAGGTATCCGAGATCCCGCTTCTGGGTACTCTCAATAAGCTCTTAGGCATGGTCCTGGGCTTCCTCAACGCCACTGTGATCATTTTAGGACTGGGGATGCTGCTGAATACCCCGCTCATCAAAAACGGCAACGAGATCAAAGAAGGGACCTTCTTGCGTCATATCGACACCTATTCCAAGATGGCAGTCAATGCTGTCGTCGACAATATCGATTTCAGCGTCCTGAAAGAGAAGTTTGAAGACTTCGATGTCGATACATCCCGGGAAGCCTTCAAGAACTGGCTCATGGAGAGGGAGTTCATGAAATGAGAGAAGACTATCAGAGTCTCGACCTCGATAAAGTCAAACAGGAGATAGCAGGCTTTGCCTCCATCGATGAGGCAAAGACTTTTATTATGAACGAAGATGTCTCCTTCAATCCTTTACAGATCAGAAACAATCTCCTGCTTACCAGAGAAGCCATAGAGATCCTGAAGGAAGGACACGTTCTCTCCTTTGACGGCATCCACTGCTGTGATGATCTTCTGGATAAAGCTGAGAAGGGGATATTCCTGAGCGGTCAGGAGTGTGTCCGTCTGCTTTCCTTCCATCGCCATTGCGAAAGGATACGCAAGATCTTTACCTATTTCCCGTCTGATCTCTCCCTGCGGGATTACTCCGATTCCATCACCCTCAGCAAGAAGGTCTTTGACAGGATCGAGGCGACCCTCGACAACAGCGGAGAAGTCAGAGAAGATGCGAGTGAAGAGCTCAAGAGGCTCAACAGGGAGATCTCCTCTTTGGAGAAGGATCTGCTGTCCAGAGCCCAGAGATTTATTTCTCATAACGCTGCTTCCTTACAGGAACAGGTCTACTATATCCGAAACGGCAGATATACATTCTTAGTAAGAAATTCCGATAAAAACAAGTTCCAGGGCTATACCTACGGAACTACTTCTTCCGGTCTGGCTACTTATGTAGAACCGGGTTCTTTCGTCGAAGCCGACAACCGCAAGATCGAACTCGAAGAGGAAAGAGAAGACGAGATCGCCCGTATCCTGATGGAACTGACCTATCTCATCTCCGATGTCTCCTATGCCTATAAGAAGAACTTCTCGTCGCTGCTTTCCCTGTGTGTCATCTTCGCGAAGGCAGTCTATGGCATGGAAAGACACGGTGTGATCGCGGAACTCAGTGAAGATACGCTTCTGTTAAATAAGGTGCGTCATCCGCTCATCGATCCGGAAAAGGTCGTGGAGAACACCTACAGTCTGTCTCCGAAATACCGCGGCATCGTCATATCCGGTTCCAATACCGGCGGCAAGACCGTCGGTCTCAAGGTCATGGGCCTATCCGTTGTCATGTCCTATCTCGGCATCCCGGTCTTATCCGAAGAAGCCATGATCCCGTTATATGACAATGTCTTCGTCGATATCGATGACAACCAGTCCATCTCCTCGTCCTTATCGACATTCAGCGCCCATATCACCAATATCAACCACATCCTGGAAGAAGCCACTTCCCGCTCTCTCATCCTCATCGATGAACTCATCTCGGGTACCGATCCGAAGGAAGCCCAGGCCATCTCCCTGGCCATCATAGACCGCATCAAGGAGATCGGCTCCCGTTTCATCGTGACTACGCATTTCGACGACATCAAGAACTACGCTCTGGAAGACGAAGAGATCATGCTGTCATCGGTCGGTTTCGATATGGAAGCCCTGCGACCGACCTATCACTACTACGAAAACAGTGTCGGCTCCTCCAATGCCTTAGAGATCGCCTCCAGATACTTCTCGGATCCTGCCATCATCGAGAAGGCTTCCTCTTATCTCAAGGGAAGGGAATCCAAGGAAGAAATCCTGCTCCATAAGTTAGAGAAAGAACTGACAGCCGCGGAGAAGACGAGAAAGAAATACGAAGAAAACGAGAGAAAGAATAAAGAACTGCAGGAAGAGCTGCAGAAGAAACTGGATTCTTTTGATAAGGAGAAGAAACACCTCTCCCGCAAATACGAAGAAGAACTGGCGGCCTATATCCTGAAGATCGAACAGCAGGCCGAAGAGAAACTGGCTTCTCTGAATACAAAGGAAGACAAGAAAGTCGTTGAAGAGATCCGGGAACTCATTGAAGAAAAGGTCCCGGAGATCAGGGAAGAAAAACTGGAAGTCGGCGATGCGGTCCGCATCGGTGAAAATGAACAGATCGGCACGCTCCTGGAGATCTCCGGAAACAGAGCCGTCGTCGATCTCAGAGGGATCAAGGTCAAGACGAAACTCTCCGAACTCACAAAGATGCCGAAACAGGTAAAGAAGAAGAAACGGGAAAACCGTCAGATGAGCCATAGACCATCTGTTCCGAAGGAGATCAATCTCGTCGGCAAGAGAGTGGAGGAAGCCCTGGATGAACTGGAGCCTTATCTCGACGCCGCTTTTGCCTCCCACATGTCCGGTGTCAAGATCATCCACGGCATCGGCACAGGCGCCTTACGCGAAGCTGTAAGAAGCAGGCTGAAGAAGCTGTCTTTTGTCGCGAAGTATGACAACGGCGATTTCTATGACGGCGGTTCCGCTGTCACCATCGTGGAGTTCAAACGATGAATCTCAAGGAGAAACTGAAGACACTGCCGCTGAAACCGGGTTGCTATCTCATGAAGGATGAAAGCGGAAAAGTCATCTATGTCGGTAAAGCCATCAAATTAAAAAACCGGGTCAATTCCTACTTCATCGGCGCTCATGACTACAAGACGACGAAGATGGTATCGAATATCCGGGATTTTGACTATATCGTCACCAAGAGTGAGAAAGAAGCTTTAATACTCGAATACAATCTCATCAAGAAATACGATCCGAAGTTCAACATCGTCTTCAAGGATGACAAGTCCTATCCGTATATCCTTTTATCTGCTTCCAAGGAACCGTATGTCTCTGTCGTCCGCATGAAGAAGAAGGGACATTTCAAGGGAAAGATCTTCGGTCCTTATCCGGATGTCGGTGCAGCCAGGAACGTAGTAGAACTCATCAACAAGCTCTTCCCGACGAGAAAGTGCGCTCATTTAGGGAAGGAATTATGTCTTTACTATCATCTGAAACAGTGTCCGGGCTATTGCGTCAAGGAGATCCCGGAAGAGGAATGTCTCAGAACGAAGGAAGAGATATCCCGATTCCTGAACGGCGATGTTACGGCGATCCTAAGAGACTATAAAAAGAAGATGAAGCAGGCCGTTGAAGATCTGCGTTATGAAAAGGCAGCTGAATACAGAGACCTCATCCACGATATCGAAGTCAGTGCTTTAAAACAGGATGTTCAGGCCAACAACCGGGAATCCTTCGATGTCTTCGATTACGCCGTGGAAGACGGATATTTCGCTATCACCGGATTATTCATCAAGAACGGCAGACTGCTTTCTTCTGACAAATACCTCGATTATCTCGTAGGGGACATTGAAAACGTCGTCTCTTCCTATATCTATCACTTCTATCAGGTCAACGACGCACCGAAGAAGCTCTTTGTGAGGAAGGAACTGCTGCCATATCTAGAGGATGCCTTTGATTTTGAAGTCACCAGCATCACCCGCGGTCACAAGCTCTCTCTTCTCAAACAGGCCAGAGAGAACGCCGAAGAGAACCTGCGTCAGCACAAAGACGTCATCATCAGGAAAGACCAGTACGCCGAGGATCTGCAGAATGAATTCCGGGAGATCTTCCACAGAGATATCGAGAGGATAGAGCTTTTCGATAACTCCCATACAGCCGGAGAGAATACTGTTGCCGGCATGGTCGTCTATGAGAACTTCAAGCCTTCCAAGAAGGATTACCGTCTCTATAAGCTGGAAGACGGGGCTGATGATCTCTCCTCCATGAGAGAAGTTCTCTACCGTCGCTATTTCCGTGTCCTCAAAGACGATCTGAAACGACCGGATCTATTGATCGTCGATGGTGCTGAGAATCAGATCAACATCGCCAGGGAGATCCTGGATTCCCTGGGCATGGATATCCCGATCGCCGGTCTTGGTAAAGACGATCACCACAACACATCCTATCTCATGGATGCCTCTTTAAACCGCATCCCGATCCCGAAGGACTCCCGTATCTTCTTCTTTTTAGCCAACGCCCAGGATGAAGTACACCGCTTCGCGATCACCTACCACAAGAAA
>JAFOMB010000172.1 GCA_017419065.1 Erysipelotrichaceae bacterium
GAAGTTTCCCTGATTGATGGCGACACCGATATAGTTCATGGAGTTGACGTAGCAGAGGACCTCTCCGACATCGACTTCCGCGAAGGTGTGGACATAGCGGATGATGGAACGGTAGGCGAGGGTCTTGCCATTGTAGATGACGAGTTCGACTTCGTCCTTGTGCTTCAGCTTCAGCTTGTCGAACATGGCCTTTGGGATGTTTGTCCAGAGGGAGCCGAAGCGGACATCCAGTGTCTCGATCGCTCCGGTGATCCTGTTCTTGGAGAAGGAAGCCTGCGTTCCTTCGATCTCGATGAGCGAGGATTCCGAGACTTTCCGTCCGATGTCTTTGAAAGCGATCTGTCCGCTGGCTAAGAGTGCTCCGGTATAGGCGAAGACATCTCTTCCATGGAAGGTATAGGATTCTTCCGAATCCTTTCTCCTGCCGACGCTTTCCTTGATCTCCCGAGCTTCCTCGATGCCGACGTAGTGGAGGATATGCGTCAGGGTGCCGTTGTTCGGAGTGACGATGTAGTGACCGCTCTTCGTGAGGACGACCAATGACTTCCGCCTGGATCCGACACCCGGATCGACGACAGATACGAAGACCGTCCCCTTTGGCCAGAACGGTACCGTCTGAAGAAGACGGAAGGATGCCTCGTAGGTGTCAAAGGGAGGAATGTTGTGGGTGAGGTCGTGGATGTGCAGATCGATGTCGACACTTAAGGCGACACCGGTCATGGCTGCCACGGCCCCGTCTACCAAACCGAAATCGCTTTGGAATACGAGATGTCTGTTGGTCTCCATGTCAGTCCTCCTTTCCGGTGATCAGGATGGTATAGTCCGGTCCGAAACCGGCATCGTAAGTCTTCAGGAAGCTTCCCTGAGACAGGGCCAGGGAGGCGTTCATCAGTTCGTTGTTGTAGAGGATCGGTTCGCCCTTGGCGACACTGCCGAAGGTCTTATCGAAGCGGACATCCTTTTCAAAAATGATCTCTTCTCCTCTCTTCAGGAGGATACGGACATCTTCTCCATAAGCGAAACCGTTATTCAGCAGTTCTTCTGTAGGGATATTGGTCCAGAGGTTGCCGAAGTTCGGATCATCGATCTCGATGATGCCCTCGGCTTTTTTATGACTGACTCTTCCCTCTAAGACATCCATTGTGACGATGTCCTTTACATCATAGACAGGTCCGACTTCTTCATAGGAGATCTTTCCGGAAGCCAGTTTCGCGGCGCAGTAGCCGAAGAGGTCTCGACCGTGGAAGACAGAAGTCCCTCTGGTGGAAGGAAGACGGTTGATCGTCTCATCGATCTGTCTTACTTCTTTGATGCCGTTATGGCGTAAGACGTGGGTCAGAGAACCGTTGTCCGGTGTGACGATGTAGTAGCCGTCTTCTGTCAAAGCGACACAGGCCTTTCTCTCCGTGCCGACACCCGGGTCGACGACAGAGACGATGACCGTGCCTTTCGGCCAGAATTCGACATACTGGTGAAGACGGTAGGAGGCGCTCCATATGTCATACTGCGGTAATTCATGAGTGGCTGTGATGATCTCGACATTCCTGTCGACACTTCTCACGACA
>JAFOMB010000173.1 GCA_017419065.1 Erysipelotrichaceae bacterium
GGAATATCCATGGTTAGCTCCTTACCAGGAAGCCGGAAGAAAGGCTTTAAAAGGCTATCTCGGGACTGACCTTGAACAGAACTATGAGGAAGTCAGTGAGATCCTCAAAGCGTTTAAAGAAGGCCAGGAGAAGATCTATCTCAAGAGGATGGGAAGAAAAGAAGAAGAACGCTGGTATGACCTCGTTGACTTCTCTGATACCGATGTCCTGATCGTCGAATGGACACACGGCGGAAACGCCAAACTGCAGGGGATCGATGTCCCTGTCCTGCTCAATTCCACCCCGGAAGAGACCAGGGAACACAGACGTCTGCGTGCCCGTGACGGAAAGACCGATTCCGACTTCACGACCATGGTCCTGGAGATCGAACAGGAAGAACTCATGGAACGCGCAAAATACGCGAAGATCATCTTATCCAAGTCCGGAGACTTCCTGTCTCCTGAAGACTTCTAGGAGGGTATATGGAAGAAAAGAAAATGGGGATCGGCACACTCTTAAATGCCTATCCGGATTCGGTAGGAGGAAGATTATCCGACATCGTCTCTCTGTTAAAGAGAGAGGAATTCAAAGATGTCTTCCGTTCCTTCTACATCCTGCCTTCAGTATTCAATACCGATCTCGACAGAGGCTTCTCTCTGATCAGCTATGACATCTCCGAGACCTTAGCGGATCCAAAAGATATCGATGACCTCCACGAGCTCAATATCGATCTATTGATGGACTTCATCCTCAATCACATCTCCGTTTTATCTCCGCAGTTCCAGGACATCATCCGAAACGGCGAAGATTCAAAATACCGTGACTTCTTCATCGACTGGAACCGTTTCTGGGAAGGAAAGGGACAGATGAATGAAGAGGGCTACATCGTTACGGATCAGGAATACATCAAGGACATGTTCTTCCGCAAGGCCGGACTGCCTATCCTGATGGTACGCTTCCCGGATGGACGGGATGTCCCTTACTGGAACACCTTCTATCAGGAAGTCATCTATAATCCGATCGATCCGCTGCAGCTGGTCAGAGATCACGGGATGCAGTATGGGACGGCTGTTGAGATCGCGAAGACCGTCAATAAAGCCTTACAGGAAAAGAAAGCTCCGAAGGATATCGATCTTGGCATCTATGAAAAATACGGCGATCTTGTAAGAGGGGATCTGGAAGCCAAGAGAAGCTACCTCGGTCAGATGGATCTCAATATCAAGTCCCCATTAGTCTGGGATTACTACAGAGAAACACTGAAGAGATTATCGGACTACGGCGTCGCCATCGTGCGTCTCGATGCCTTTGCGTATGCGCCGAAGGAACCGGGCGAGAGAAACTTCCTCAACGATCCGGGCACCTGGGATCTCTTAGGAAAGATCGATGAGATCGCTTCGGAATACGGACTGACCTTACTCCCGGAGATCCATGCGAGTTATGGGGAAAAGACCTACAAACTCTTAGCGGATAAGGGCTACATGGTCTATGACTTCTTCCTGCCGGGGCTTTTGATCGATGCCTTCATCCGGAAGAACGGCGTGTATCTGAAAGCCTGGGCAGATGAGATCGTAAATGATCATATAAAGACTGTAAACATGTTAGGATGCCATGACGGTATCCCGCTCTTAGACCTCAAGGGATTGTTGCCGGAAGAGGACATCCAGACCCTGATCGACACGGTCGTCGCAAGAGGCGGCTATGTCAAGGATCTTCACGGGGCTAAGAACGTCTACTACCAGGTCAACGCGACCTATTACAGCGCCCTGGGAGAAGATGATCAGCGTATGCTGATGGCCAGAGCTATTCAGCTGTTTATGCCTGGCAAGCCGCAGATCTGGTATCTCGATCTTTTCGCCGGAAAGAACGACTACGAGGCGATGGCAAGAGCCGGCGTTGGCGGACACAAGGAGATCAACCGAACGAATCTCTCCTTAGAGGATGTCTCAGCACTCCTTGAAAAGGATGTCGTGAAGAAGCAGCTCGAACTGCTGCGCTTCCGCAATACCTGCCCGGTCTTCACCGAGGATGCCGATATCGCCATAGACTGCGACGGTCCGCTCATGTCCATCACCTGGACTAATGCCCATGGCGAAGTTTCTCTTACTGTCGACTTTGATAAGGAGACCTATCGCATCGAAACGAAATAAAAGGACTGCAAAGTCCTTTTTGGGAGAGAATATGCTGAAAACAGTAAAGACAAAATACGGCTATTTAGAGGGCATAACATCCAATGCGGGATATGCTTTATTCCGCGGTGTTCCTTACGCCAAAGCCCCTGTGGGGGAGAGGAGATGGAAGGCTCCGGAGAAGCCGGAGGCCTGGGAAGGAATCAGGAAAGCCGATACCTATGGTCCTGCCTGCATGCAGTATGACCGCTGGAATGAGGCGACCGATGACATCAACGATGACAGCGGCCATCCCTACATCCACATCGAAAACTATCCTTATCCTCCTGAGATGAGTGAAGACTGTCTCTATCTCAATATCTATACTCCGACTGAAAGGGAAGATGAGAAGCTTCCGGTCATGATCTATCTCCATGGGGGAGGCTGTCAGCAGTGGTACGGCTCCGATTACGAATACTGCGGTGATGCCTTCTGCAAGGAAGGCTGCATCCTGATCACGGTGACCTACCGTCTCAATATCTTCGGATTCTTTGTCCACCCGGAACTCGCAAAAGAGAGCGGTCATGACGCCTCCGGGAACTACGGTCTGATGGATCAGATCGAAGCCGTACACTGGGTCCATGAAAACATCTCTGCCTTTGGCGGCGATCCTGACAACAT
Organism: Erysipelotrichaceae bacterium; assembly: GCA_017419065.1. Taxonomy (GTDB): domain Bacteria; phylum Bacillota_I; class Bacilli_A; order Erysipelotrichales; family Erysipelotrichaceae; genus Colivicinus. The sequence goes on from JAFOMB010000173.1 coordinate 2,767, forward strand.
CACGGTCTTCGGCCAGTCAGCCGGCGGGAGGTGTTCTCTGGCAGCTGCCTGTTCACCATTGAGCGATCATCTCATCAGACACATCTCCATCCAGTCTGCCGGCGGTGTCGGTTCCATCATGCAGGAAGACGGCCGGAAGAAGCTCGAAGAACTGGGTGTGAAAGTCATGAAGGATCTTGGATGTACAAACGTTAAAGAGATGA
>JAFOMB010000174.1 GCA_017419065.1 Erysipelotrichaceae bacterium
TGTACAGGTGTCGATCGATGACCCGTATGTCAATCAGGAGATCACCAGAGGCGCTTCGCTGGAAGTCTTACGGAAGGCGAAGGAATGGGAACTGGAAAGCATCGATTCCATCCTGCGCGATGGAACAGGCGTCCAGATCGGTATTCGTTCCACGGTGCCGTTAGATAACAGCGGGATCCCGAATGAGAAGCTGCTGGCCTTTGCGGCGATGAAGAACGACCTGAGGAATGTCGTCCGTGCCTATCTCAATAAGGGTGTCCTCAAGTGGACAGGAACGGCCTATCCGTCCAGAGAATGGGCCATGAAGGTCTATCCGGAACTGCCGGAAGAAGAGGCTTACCGGAAGCTGGAACTGGATATTCTTCGAATGATGAGAGTCGATGAGGAAAGTGATCCGGTAGACAACTGGAAGAAACACTGTGAGGAACTGTCTGAGAGATCGGCCAAGCTCAACGGTTTCGATCTGAAGTCTCTCCACATCACTTCGGAACTGGGAACAGACATCACGATGAACCTCGTCGAAGGCCACATCTGGACGAGTGCCGGAGAGATGGGAGGTCAGAGAGTGAATGCGCCGTATGTCGCCAATATGCCGACAGAGGAAGTCTTCACCGATCCAGATTTCCGCAGTGTCAACGGGATCGCCTATGCATCCTTCCCTCTGATGATGTCGGGACAGCTCGTAGAGGACTTCTGGATCCGCTTTGAAAACGGAAAGGCTGTCGACTGCGGCGCGGGAAAGAACGTGGAATTCCTCAGGGATGCCTTGTTCAGAGACGAGACGACCAGACAGCTCGGAGAAGTCGCTCTGGTATCCAAGAGATCTCCGATCCGTCAGACCGGAAGAGTCTTCTACAACGGTCTCATCGATGAGAATGCGGCCTGCCATTTGGCCTTTGGATCTTCGTTCCCGGACTGCGTAAAAGGCGGTGTAGATATGAGTAAGGAAGAACTGATGACGCTCGGCGTCAACTTCTCGGTCTCCCACAACGACTTCATGATCGGCAGCGATGAGACGAAGATCGTCGGGATCGACCATGACGGGAAAGAGATCCTGATCATGGAACACGGGGATTTCGTCATCTAAAGAAGAATAAAAAAATACTGTCCTTACTCTTAAGAGCTTGGACAGTATTTTTATTATGCCTTCCAGAATCCGTGGAGATTGCAGTAGTCGTAGGCAGTGATGACTTCATCCCCTTCTGCTAATGCGAAGCAGACGACCGGTTCATCAGCAGCTGTCAGTTCCTTGTACTGCCAGCCGTTCTTTGTCTCCAGAGCGACCCACTGTATGAAGTGTTCCTCGGTAGATGGATGAAGGACAGATCCGACGGTGACCTTGACGAGGTTTCCATTCTGTTCTACGACAGGGACGTGCTTTTCCTTGGAAGCGTCTGTAGAGTTCGGAACGAGTTCTTCCATGGCTTCTCCGCAGCACATCGTCGGACAAGGCTTCTTGTTTAACTGAACGGCGATCTTGCCGCACTTGTTGCAGCGCAATACTTTCATGATTTCTTCTCCTTTGTATCTTCTTCTATTCTAACATGTCCCTCTCCCTGTTGACAGGAAGGATACACTGTGTTATTGTATTACTGTCTTAATACAGTAGGAAGGAGAGAAGATGAGCTGGAAGTTTCACAACGAATCCCCGATCTATCTTCAGCTGATGGAGAAGATCAAGATCTCCATCGTGAACGGACACTATCCCTCCGGAAGCCGTCTTCCGGCCGTGAGAGATCTGGCTGTGGAAGCCGGTGTCAATCCGAATACGGTACAGCGTGCCTTCGCGGAACTGGAACGGGAGGGTCTCGTACAGAGCGATAGGACCAACGGCCGCTTTGTGAGTGAGGATCAGGAGATGATCGGGAAGATCAGAGAAGAACTGTGTGACAGGTATATCAGAGAAGTATACCGGTCCTTAAGTGAACTGGGACTGGAAGAAGAGGAGATCAGAAAGAGGATCTCTTCATGGGAGGAAGCGTAATGGAAACATTAGTCTGTAAAGGACTTACCAAGAGATATGGAAACAGGACCGCTCTGGATGCGATAGATCTGAAACTGGAAGAGGGAAAGATCGTCGGTCTGTTAGGTCCGAACGGATCGGGAAAGACGACACTGATCAAACTGGCGTCCAGACTTCTGGTACCGACAGAGGGAAGCATCGAGATCTGCGGTATGGAACCGAGTGAGAAAACCAAGGCCATCGTCTCCTATCTGCCGGACAGGAATTACCTGCCGGAATACATGAATACGAATGAACTCATGGAACTCTACCGTGATTTCTATCAGGACTTTGATTCTGACAGAGCGGTGAGGATGCTGGAAAGCCTGGGCATCGATATGGCCATGCCGATGAAGAAGATGTCCAAGGGTACCAAGGAAAAGGTACAGCTGATCCTCACGATGTCGAGAAGAGCGAAACTCTATCTGCTCGATGAACCGATCGCCGGGGTCGATCCGGCAGCCAGGGACTATATCCTGAAGACCATCATCACCAATTATGAGGAAGACGCGACGGTGCTGATCTCGACGCACCTGATCGCCGATGTCGAAGGGGTCCTGGATGAAGCGGTCTTCTTAAAGGAGGGACAGATCGTCCTCCATCAGGGAGTCGATGAACTCAGAAGTGAAAAGGGAATGAGTGTAGACGAATATTTCCGGGAGGTGTTCAGATGTTAGGTAAACTGATCAAATACGATGTGAAGGCAACCGCCAAGACGATGTTTCCGATCTATCTGGCCATGGTCATTCTGACGGTCCTGTTTTCTCTGATGATCAAGCTGAGATTTGATGAAGGCCTGCTGTTTACGGCAGTGGCTGTCCTCTTCGGTGTCGCTGTGATGGGATCGGCCTTTGCGACACTGGTCATCTCGGTACACCGCTATATTACCGGTCTTCTGAAAAGCGAGGGATATCTCTCCTTTGCGCTGCCGGTAAAGACATGGCAGCACATCGCCTCCAAGGTGGTCAATGCCCTGATCTGGTCTTTATTGCAGGGTGCCGCTTTCTTCCTGTGCTTTGTGCTGATGGGGATCATCCTCGGGGATATCGAAGCCCTGCGCTATGCCCTCTCCTTCATCGTCCATGTCGATCTGGATTTCTGGCTCACCATGATCCGGCTGACACTGCTGTCCGTTCTGGAACTGCTTTCCAGTATCACCCTGATCTTCATGGCCTATACGATCGACTACCTGGCACCGAGATTCCGGACCTTCATCGCGGTCATCGTCGTGGTCCTGGTACTCGTTCTCCGCGTCTATTTCATCCCGGCATCCTGGATCAACAGCTTTGATCTGGGAGTCTTCCAGTGGGTCTGGTATGTGATGGCAGTGGTCTCGGCTTTGATCTACTCCGCCGTGACCTGGTTCATCCCGGACAGACATCTGAATCTCGAATGAAGAAGTTTCTGAGAAAAACAGTCCTTCTTCTCCTGCTGGTCATCCTGTGCATCTCCGCGACCTTATTAGGCATGGGCTACTTCCGCTATAAAAGAGAAGTGGAAGCCCTGCCTGTAAGAGAAGCCGTCAGTGCCTATATGGAAAGAGAAGACTTCATCCCCTTTGAGAAGATCGATGAAGACTTCGTCCATGCGGTCATCTCCGTCGAAGACAAGCGCTTCTTCGAGAGAAAGGGCTATGACTGGATCGCTCTGATCCGGGCTCTCTATCACAACTTCCTGGCCAGGGAGTTCGTGGAGGGAGGTTCGACGATCTCGGAACAGATCGCCAAGAATCTCTATCTGGGAGGCTATGTGACAGGCGTGGAAGACAAGATGTGTGAGATCTTCTTCCTCTATGATCTGGAGGAGACCTACTCCAAGGAGGAACTCTTCGCCCTCTACGCGAATATGAATTACTACGGAGACGGCTACTGGGGCATCGAAAGAGCTTCTCAGGGCTACTTCGGTGTCTCCTGCAGCGATCTCGATCTGGCGGAAGCTTCGATACTCGCCGGGATCCCGAATGCCCCGGCTGTCTATCAGCTCTCTACCGGTTATGACCTGGCCAAGGAGAGACAGGAATGGGTCCTGTCCACCATGGTCAGAAGCGGCTATATCACAGAAGAAGAGGCAGAGAAAGCTTTTAAAGAAGAACTGCCGTTACAGTAAACAGAGACGGAGCCCCGTCTCTTTTTCATGGTAGAATGAAAGAACACAGGAGGTCTTATGACAAACGGAGAATACCTGCTGAAACAGCTGCATAAAAGATATACGATCAAAGAAAACGACATCGGTGCTGATGAGAGAATGGATAAGGGACTCATGCATTTCCGGGTGAAGTCCTATGAGATCAAAGAACTGGGACACTTCTGTCTCTTCGATATGACGGGAATGTTCGGACTCATGAAGATGGAGACGGCTGTCCTGTCCGTCTGGAAGAAGGATGTCCCGCTTCTCAACGCGGATGTCATCGCCGTATCCGGAAAGAAGACGGTGATGGCGGAATTCTACGATACCCTTCTGAAGGAAAGAGGAGAAGACTGGGAGAAGGCATGTCTTTCTGTCAAAGAGAAAGACAGCGACCTGGAGGACTATACCTCGGGAGAACACTGGTACGATTCTCTGCTTTACTCCTGCCGCTATGCCAAGAAGACAAAGGCGAAAGAGACGCGTGCCGATGAAAGCGTCCGCAAGATCCTGGATATCTTCCTGGATCATCTGAAAGAAGCGGAAGACTGTGAGGAAGAAGCCAAGAAGGAAAAGATCCGGAGCTTTGCACAGGGGCTGCTCGATCATGGCGGTCCGGCTGTCGATCAGGTGAAGAAGATGTTCGGCGAAGAGAAGGCAAAGACACTCATCTTAAAGCACATGTATGGAATAGAGTAAAAAAACGGATGGCATGCCATCCGTTAGTTTTCTTCAAAAGGGAATTGATAGACTTTCTTGCCCAGGAAGTCTCTGAGAATGAGGACCCCGTCTTTTGTGGAACAGGAGAAATTGGCGACCGTCCTCTGGGCGCCTTTTTTCTTTGGTGCCAGATGGACAGAACAGGTCTCGTCCTTTCCCTGATAGTCTGTCACATTCTGAACTCTCTTGAGAGTGACAGTCTCCTTCTTCAGGGCATTGCTCTTCTTCTTCGCAAGTTCATACCTGGATAAGGACGTACCGGCGATCTTCACGTCCCCTTTCTTCTTTAAGAAGTGATTGGAGCGGGCGTAGCGGTCTTTGAGTTCCGTGACATAGATCTTATCGAAGTCCTTTTCCAGATTGAGCGCTTTCTTCTTATGGATGTCTACCGCGTTCATACTGAACGGGGAGGCGATGGAGACTTCCTTCGCTCTCTTCTTTAAGTCTGTGAGGCTTCTCGAATCCATCAGGACTCTCTGCAGGATATAGCGGGAGATGTTGTCCTTTTCTATGGCGTGGGAAGCGATGAAGTTGGAGGAGAAGAGAAGGCCGTAGCTGTTGACCCCGAAGCAGGAGCCTAAGAGCTTGTCGGCACAGAGGTAGCCTGCGACCCAGTGGTCTTCGTATTCATAGGTGACCCAGGCGGTATTGGAAGAGACGAAGGTGGATTCATCTTCGTTGTGGGAGAAGAGGATATCCCCGTCCTTATCGATCATCATGACTGTCGTACAGCCGTCTTCCTTCCAGGAGAGTTCCGGAGAGAGAAGATAGACCATGGCCTCCAGGGAGACCTCTGCTCCATCCGCACGTCCTTTGATCTCATCCAGGACAGAAGGATAGTCTTTCAGTTTCTTCTTCAGGACAGAGATGATCTTCCTGTTTTTGCGGATCTCCTCTGCCTTTTCTTCTGCTTTTTTCTGTAAGAAAGAACGGAAGGTCTTTCCGATCTTTACCCCCATCTCGTAGTCGTTTCCCGATAATCTCAATATTCTCATAGCTCTATTATAAAGGAATATTTATAGACGGAACTGTTAGAATAGTATCAGATGAAAAAAGCACTGATAGACGGACATATCCATCTGGAAAACGGAGAACTCTCAGAGGAATACATCGAAGAGATCATCGAAACAGCCCATCAGAAGGGCTTTTCCGAGATCCATATCCTCGATCATTCCCACCGCTTCAAGGAATTTGAAGACTGTTATGAAGAGCTGAAGAGCCTTCCGAAACAGGCGGCATGGCTCAAGGGAGAAAAGAAGTTCCGCAACGGCCTGAAGGAATATGAAGACCTCATGGAGAGGATGAAGGAGAAGCAGCGGCCTCTAAAAGTCCTCTATGGTTTGGAGGTCTGTTACACGGAGAAGAGTGAAGAAAGACTCAGAGACATCCTTTCAGATACGCACTTCGACTTCCTCACCGGAGCCGTCCATTCCATTGACGGGATCCTGTATGACATGGACTTCTCTGACGACTATCTCTGGAACAGATATCCTGCTGATGAGATCTATCAGCGCTACTATGAGATCCTAATGCACTGCGTCTCTTCCGGATTATTCGATGTCTTGGCCCATCCCGATACCATCAGGATGAAGGGTATCTATCCTTCCTGTGATCTCAAAGATACCTATAGAAAACTGGCGAAAGCCTGTAAGGAATATCACGTCATCCCCGAAGACAACACCGGTGTCCACTACCGCTATGGCCATCCCGATATCGGTTTATCTGAGGAACTGCGGGAGATCTTTCTTGAATATGACACCGGCCTTCTTCCGGCTTCGGACGCCCATTATCCCCGGGATATCGGAATGTGTATCCCTGATCTTCCGGAATATCAGGAATAAAGAAAAAAGTGCCCTTATGAACTGCCCCACTGAAAATGGACAGTTATAAAAAAGATCCTGGCGAAAGGTATGATTCCCTGTATTCCGTGGGGGTCATGCCTTTTAGTTTTCTCTGAGGTCTGCGGTTATTGTAGAAATCGATATAGTCACCGATAGAGATACACAGATCACGGAAGTTCTTCGGCGGTTTCCTCCGGTCCAGCCATTCGCTCTTGAGATGCCCGAAGAAGTTCTCACAGCACGCATTGTCGTAACAGTTCGCCTTCCGGGAATGGGAGACGGTAATGCCGTGTTCATCCAGATAACGGATATAGAACGGATTTGTATACTGAAA
>JAFOMB010000175.1 GCA_017419065.1 Erysipelotrichaceae bacterium
ATGGGACTGGTGGATGTCACAGACTACAGCTTCTTTACGAATTCTGAGATCCCGTTTCTCTCCCAGGGTCTCTTCGATGTCCTGTGTTATCAGGTAGGGGAGATCCGTGACCGTTTTGAAAACGGGAAGCCGCAGCTGTCCTTCATGGAAGATGTCTATATCAGCGGGGAAGTCTATGCGGTATACGCCCTGCAGGAAGAAGGGAAAGAAGACCGGCTATTTGCGGTACGCATCGATCCGGATGACCTGAGTGCTGCGGTATTATCCCTGGATCCTCTCTCCGGATGGGAGAGCGTGATCCTGGACTAGAAGACGGAGGATATCCGTCTTTTTTATATATGTGATAGAATGAAAGATGTGAAAAAAGTATTTGTTTTGATCTGCCTGTTTTTGCTGTGCGGATGTGCGGCGACGGCAGAGATCGATATTGAAAGACAGCTCGACAGTATCTTTCTGAGAAGCGGAGAGTCTACCCGGTTCCCCCGCAATAACGAGACGGAGTATTTTTCCTATTATCTGCCAAGCGATATGCGGGAGACGGGATATGACGACATGGGTGTCTCCATGGAGTACGGAGATGCGAAGATCTTCTTCAACGTGAATACGGCCGGCATCATCGGTGCCAAATACTACAATGTCTCCATGATCTCCGACGGTTTCTTCTCGGAAAAGGACGGGGTCTATCATCACAACGGCTCCTATTCCGACTCCGATCAGATCCTCTACCCGTATACCATCGATGTCTATCAGAAGGGGGATCAGTACTATCTGTACTTCAATTCCCGCAATGTCGAGATATACGGTGTCTCTCTGAAAGGAGACCTCATCGAGACGGCACGGCACATCCTGGTATTCGCCAGAGGGGTGAAGGTCGAGACCGATAAAGTCATTCAGGCTTTCTCCCATAAAGGCGTCATCGACTATCAGAAAAAACAGGTCGACCTCTTTGAAAAGATCGTACCGGCCAACGGCGTGATCGGTGAGCTGATCATCACTGATGAAACTAATGTGCCTCAAGACAGCGAAAATGATGTAGAATGAAAAATAGAAGGTAGTGACAGTATGAAAGATGATTTAAAGAAGAGATTTTATGATATCCTCTTCGAACCGGAAGAGGATGAAGTCGTTGCCGATGCGCCTTTACAGGACGTCCGTCCGCGCAAGACTGTCGTCCCGCATCCGATCAAAGCCAGCGATGTTCTGTACAAGCAGCCGGAAAAACCGAAACCGGAAAGACCGTCTCCTTTTATCAACTATGAAGAAAAGGACATCAAGCCGTACGGCAACCGCGTAGAACCGGAAAAGCCTGCGGAAGAGGAAGAAGAGACCTATACGAGAGTCCCGACGATCTCTCCGATCTACGGCATCATCCAGGACAAGCCGGAAGAAGTCAAGACCGTGGAAGTCGATGATTCGCTTCTCAAGAAGCCTTCCGATTCCCATTTAGGCACTGTCCTTTCTCCGATCTACGGCTTTGGAAGCAATGATGATCTGGAAGATACTGTCGGTTTCTCCTTAAACAAGAAGGATGATCTTCACGATACGAACCGTCAGATGGAAACACAGAAACTGGTCTCCAGCGACGATCTGAAGTTCGATAACCGCTCTCTGGAAGAGATCCTGGGAGCATTCGATGACGAAACGAAGGTCTCTGACAGAGAGATCAACCTGTTCGACGAATTATTCAAAGAGGACTGATCATGTACTATTTCATCGGTATCAAAGGCACCGGCATGGCAGCACTGGCTGCGATGCTGCACGACCTGGGAAATGAGGTCTGCGGGTCAGACCTGGAAAAACACTTCTTTACCGAGGATGATCTGATCAAGAGGGGTATAGAGATATACCCTTTTTCAAAAGACAACATCCCGGACAATGCGACCATCATCATCGGCAATGCCTTCCTGGAAGACTTTGAGGAAGTCAAGGCAGCCAGGGCAAATCCGACCTGTACCTGCTACCGCTATCATGAATTCTTAGGGAAGTTCTTAGAGGGTTATACATCAGTGGCGATCGCCGGCTCGCATGGCAAGACCACCACGACGACCATGGCCAAGACGGTCATCGGTGCTTTCAAGAACACAGCCTATCTCATCGGAGATGGCGAAGGACATGTGGAAGAGGATTCGGAATACTTCTGCTTTGAAGCGGATGAGTTCCGCCGCCACTTCGCCAAGTACTATCCGGATTACGCCATCATCAACAATATCGAGATCGACCATGTCGACTATTTCAGGGACGAAGATGACTACTTCAATGCCTATCAGGAATTCGTAGGCAATGTCAAAGGGGCTGTCTTCTATAACGGCGATGATGAATGGTGCCGCAAGCTCACATTCTCGACACCGGCCTTCTCCTTTGGCTTCTCCAAAGACAACGACTTCTATATCGACAACCTGGAGGAAAGCGAAAGGGGATCTTCCTTTGATCTGTGCTTCAAGGGAAGCACGCTTTTCCGCTATCATCTGGGATTCGTAGGCACCCATCTGCTTTACGATGCCTTAGGTGTCATCTCTTTAGCGACCACCCTGACTTTCGATCCGATGAAGATCGAAGCTGCTCTCAACCGCTACGTCGGCCCAAAGAGGAGATATGTCGTCGAGCACTATAAAGACTCCATCTTCGTCGATGACTATGCCCACCATCCGACAGAGGTCAAGGTGACCATCGAAGCGACCAAGAAGCGCTTCCCGGACAGGGAAGTCGTTGCCATCTTCAAGCCGCACAGAGCCAGCCGTGTCAAGTACTTCGTCCAGGACTTCGCGGATGCCCTGTCCCTGGCGGACAAGGTCTATCTGCTTGACTTCACTTCGATCGATGACAAGCAGGACGGCACGGATATCGACATCCACTACCTGGCTGAAAGACTCGAAGGATCTGTAGTATTGCCGGAGGATGAAGAGGGGGCGAAGATCCTCTCTGCCCATAAGGGAGCTGTCTATCTCTTCATGTCCAGCAAGGATATCTACAATATCGCGGAAATGACTAAAAAGTATCTATAATTTTTGAAAATTTTTAAAATTACTGTATTGAAAACATTTTCATTATTCTTTAAAATAGGGATAAAGAGGTGATCAATATGGATGCATTTTTCGTAGCTTTACATAATTTATGTCAGCAGCTTCTGCCGATCCTGGGATCTGTTGTCCTGGTCGTTTTGATCATTCTGCTGATCAATATCGTCAAGGTCGTACGCACCGTCGATACGACACTGCTGAAATCCCATACGACGATCGATCTCGCAAACCAGAGCATCGACAAGATACAGGCGCCGCTCGACACCGCTGTCAAAGTATCCGGCGGTATCGATAAAGGTCTAGATGCCGGAGCAAAGGCTCTGGCGGAAGCAAAGGATTACGTCGTCAAGAACGCCGATTCTATGAAGGAGAAGATCTCTTCATTACGCAGCAAGCCGGCTAAGGAAACGGCACTTCCGGAACCGACACCGGAAGAACTGATCGAAGGAGGAAAAGAAGATGAATGATTTTGAAAACATGGATGAGAAGATCGAAGAAACAGTCCGTGAGATGAAAGAAAAGATCGACAAGATCACTTCCTCTTCTGATGATGACCTCGATGACGATCTGAAAGAAAAGGCCATTGAGATCAAGGACAAGGCCGTCTCCATCCTGGGGAATGTCATCGACAGACTCGGAAAGCTGGCAGACGATGTCCGCGATTCCGAAGAAGTCAAGAGAACTCTCGACTTCGTAGGAGCCAAGGCCAAGGATCTCTATGATTCCACGATGAAGAAGATCCAGGATCTGAGAGATTCCGAAGAACTGAGAAGAAGCTATGACAACACCGTAGACTTCGTGAAGAAGCAGGGTGAGAAAGTCGTCGACAGCGTCGAATCCAATCCGGATCTCAAGGATGTCCTCGACAATATCAGCGACGGTGTCCAGCAGGCCTATCAGAGCGTGAAGGAAAGCGTGGAAGGCGTCCTGAACAAGCCGGAAGTCGCCGATAAGATCGCCGAAGCGAAGGTCAAGACCGTCAATGTCGCCGAAAAGGCTGTCGGAGCACTCAAGAAGTGGCTCCGTCCGGAAGAAGATGAGGGGGGCGAAGAATGAAACGTGTGACCATCTATGAAGTGGCGAAAGAGGCCGATGTCTCCTTAGCGACTGTGTCCCGTGTCATCAACGGTTCCAACGTCGTCAAGGAAGCGACCCGCAAGAGAGTCGAAGACGCCATCAACAAGCTCGGCTACCGCCCGAATGCGATCGCCCAGGGTCTTGCGCTGCAGCGTTCTACGACGATCGGCCTGATCGTTCCGGAAGCCAGCTTCGTCTATATCGGCCAGATCATCAACGGTCTCTCCGATGTGGCCAAGATCTACGATTACAACATCATCCTCCACACCGTGACAGAGGGGATCACCAATATCCGCGAAGTCGTCGATGAAGTGATCAAGTCCAGAGTGGACGGCGTCATCATCTACTGCGACAGAAAGCTCGATGACTCCACGAAGCTCTTGGAAGAATACAACATCCCGATGGTCGTCATGGGAACAGATATCTCTTCCGACAGCATCTGTTCCGTCTTCATCGACTATGAAAGAGCTGTCCACGATCTCTGCGCTTCCTATCTGAAGAAGGGGATCAAGGACATCACGATCGTAGAAGACAGGAGAAACGATGTCATCTCCGAAGAGATGAAGGAAGGAGCCCGCAAGGCCTTTGAAGAAGCCGGTGAGAAGTTTGAAAGCTATCTCGCCATTCCGAAGGGTTCCCGTTCCACCTACAAGTATCTGCGCAAGAGCCTGAAGAAGAGCCACAAGGGTCTCTTCATCGCCAACCGTGATTCCCAGGCCATGGCCATCCTCAACGTCGCCAAGGAGAACGGACTCTCCATCCCGGAAGATGTCGAGATCGTCTGCATGACAGATACCAAGTACAATTCCATGGCCCGTCCGGAGATCTCCGCCTTCATCATGCCGTCGTATGACCTCGGGGCTGTCAGCATGCGTCTGATGACCAAGATGATGAACGGAGAAGAAGTAGAGGAGAAAGAGAAGTGTCTCGGCTTCCTCTATCAGGAAAGAAAGAGCACAAAGAAAGAAGCTGTGGTATAATCATATCGCAACGATGAGACAGAGTAGTTTCCTGCAGTCTCTGCAGAGAGGGCATGGATGGTGAAAATGCCTGAGACAGGGAGATGAATACAGCTCGGAGCTTTCCCTAAAAAGGAACGTCACTCGCGTTAAGAGAAAGAGAAACAAACAAAGGTGGTACCTCGCGACAGCGACCTTGGGATCACCTTTTGTTTTTTCAAAAAGGAGAACACTATGGGTATTTATGAAGAACTGGAATGGAGAGGACTGATCAAGGATGTCAGTTCCCCGGAGATCAGAGAACTTCTCAACAAGGGAGGCCTCACTTTCTATATCGGCACCGATCCGACAGGGGACTCCCTGCACATCGGTCACTTTTCCTCTTTCCTCATCTCCCGGAGACTGAAGGATGCCGGACACAATCCGATCCTCTTAGTCGGAGGAGGCACCGGTCTTATCGGCGATCCGAAGCCGGAAGCCGAGCGTCCGATGATCACCAAGGAAGAAGTGGAACACAACATCAACTGTCTGAAGGCCCAGGCCGAGAAGATCTTCGGCTTTGAAGTCGTCAACAACTACGACTGGCTCAAGGACATCAGCTATATCGACATGCTGAGAGATACCGGCAAGTACTTCAACATCCCGTACATGCTGAACAAGGATATCATCAGAAGACGTCTGGATCAGGGCATCACCTATACTGAATTCTCCTACATGCTGCTTCAGGCCTATGACTTCTACCATCTCTACAAGGAGAAGAACTGCATCATGCAGGTAGCCGGTCAGGACCAGTGGGGGAACATCACTTCCGGCATTGAACTGATCAGAAGAAAGCTCGGCAAGGAAGCCTATGGTTTCACGATGCCTTTACTGACGAAGTCTGACGGTTCCAAGTTCGGCAAGACCAACGGCAAGGCCATCTGGCTCGATATCAACAAGACCTCCGCATATGAAATGTATCAGTTCTTCATCAACAGTGAAGACGATAAGGTCATCGATTACCTGAAGTTCCTGACCTTCCTGTCCAGAGAAGAGATCGAGAAACTCGAAGTCTCCAACCGGGAAGAACCGCATCTGCGCTTAGCACATAAAGCGTTAGCCAGAGAAGTCATCACGTTCTTGCACGGCGAGGAGGCCTACAAGTCCGCTGTCCGTATCGCCGAAGTCTTCTTCGGAGGCGATATCCGCGAACTGAGTTTTGAAGAACTCAAAGAGGGCACAGCCGACCTGGAAAAGCATACGCTCGAAGACGGGACACCGCTGATCAATGCGTTGGTTGCCGTAGGCGCCTGCAAGTCCAACCGGGAAGCCAGAGACCTCATCAAGGGTTCCTCCATCTCTGTCAACGGCGTCAAGGTCAATGACATGAACTTCGTTCTGAAGAAGGAAGATGCCTTCCACGAAGAACTCACGATCCTGAGAAAAGGCAAGAAGTTCTACTACGCTGTCAGCTTCTGAGTTTGTCTTATCATCCTGATTTTTATATAATATTCCTATGAGAAAACTCCTTGCGGTCTTCCTCTGTCTGCTGCTTTTAGGCTGTTCGCCTACCAGCAAGACCGAGGCAGATCCGAACATCCGCTATCTCGATATGATACAGCTGATCGAAGACTATGACGCGTTCGAGACGTCTTCGAATACTTTTGATATTGCGGCAGAAGAGGCCAAGATCGACGGGGGCTACCGTTTCTATGTCATCATCGACAACGCCCGCTCCGCCATGTATGACCTCGAGGCCATCGCCATCGAAGCGAATACCGATTATACGAAGACTATGGCTGCCAATATCGGCATCTTTGAAGAGAAAGCCTACAACCTCATCCCGAATCAGGCCAATACCGCCAAGGGCTATTATGAAGGTGTTGTCGTCTCGGGTACGACCCAGAAGAATCCGACGACCCTCTATGTGATCGTCCAGTGGAAAAACAAGGATCTCTCTGTCCTGCACAGGGAATTCTTCAAGCTGGAGACATCCTATAACGGAGCCGTGATCGATGAACAATAAGAAAATGAAACAGTCAGTGCTGATAGGGGCACTGACTTCTTCCTTCGGCATCTTTGTCTCCAAGGCACTGGGGCTTCTTTACTATACGCCGTTATCTGCTCTGGCAGGGGAAGGCAACATGGCCTTCTACAGTATCGTCTATACCTATTACGACCTTCTTCTGAAGGTCTCTTCGGCAGGGATCCCGTTTGCGGTCGCGGCCTTAGTCGCCCGCTATTTCGCCAAGGAAGACTATAAAACAGCCATGCTGGTAAAGAAGATGGGCATCTCTTTGATCATGGGCCTTTCGGTCAGCGTCGGCTTCATCTTCTTGCTGATATCCGGTCCTCTGGCCAGACAGTCCATGGGTGCCCAGGCGTCCCCGAAGGACATCGCCGATCTGAAGAACCTCTTCTACATCCTGATGATCGCCGTCATCTTCGTACCGTATCTGAGTGCGGTCAGAGGCTACTATCAGGGTCTCAAGAGACTTGACCTCTACGCGAGCTCCCAGGTACTGGAACAGTTCATTAGAGTAGGATCCATTCTCTTATTCGGTTATCTGCTGGTCAGAGTCTTCCACATGGAGAACATCTATGCGATCTATACCGCCATCGCGGCTGCCGGCATCGCCGCCATCGTCGCACTGGTGTTCGTCCTGCATTCCTCCAAGAGCGAAGACAGAAGGGTAGAAGAGCTCATCGCGACACAGGAGACACCGGAACTCGCCAAGAAGGAAGTCTTCCGGGAACTGCTGTCCTTAGGCATCCCGTATGTCCTGATATCGGCCTTAGGTTCTATCTCGCCGCTTGTCAATACGACCTACTTCCTGGACTATGCCACTTCGGCTTCTGCCGGTATGGACATGGAGGAAGCCAAACTGTCTCTGGGTATCCTGCAGGCCAACTGCAATAAGCTCTCTTCCATTCCGCAGGTACTGACACTGGGCTTCTCTTCAGGCCTAGTCCCGTATCTGACAGAGTCCCTGGAAAGACAGGACTACGACAAGCTCGCCGATCAGATCACACAGCTTCTGGACACCGTCCTCTTCATCCTGATCCCGGTCTTATTCGTCTTCGTCTTCTTCTCGAGAGACATCTACTTCATCATGTACGGCAACCGGAATCTGGAACTGGGCAACAGCCTCTTCCGGATGTCCAATATCCTGACCTTTACCGATACGATCGCTCCGATCTTATCATCCATCATGATCACCCTGCGCATGAGAAAGAGCACGATCCTCGTTCTCCTGTTCTCCTGCCTTGTGAAGATCCTGGCCTTCTTCCCGTGCGTGAAGTTCTTCGGCGCCTACGGGATGATCTACTCTTCCTTCTTATGTACATCCTCGGTCATTATCCTGTATCTCTTCATCCTGCGAAGGAGATTCCATATCGGCTTCCGCAATACCCTGAGAAGGATGATCATGATCACCGGCATCTCCTTCATGATGGCTGTTCCGGCATATCTGATACACAGAATAATCCCGTTTGGCTTTGAGGCAGGTTTCAAAAACCGTCTCCTCGATATCGGCATCATGGGCGTCTTAGGCATCCTGATGGTCGCCATCTACTATTTCCTGTCTGTCTCTGTCCGTCTCCCGCAGGTCATCTTCAATATCGAAGAACCGAGCATAAAAAAACTCCTGTCACGCTTTCGAGCGTAAACAGGAGAGGACTTCTTCGATCGCTTCCGGCGGAGTAGATGCCCCGGCAGTGACACAGACTTTTCTTACATCTGTCAGATCGTCATCCTTGATCTCTTCGTAGGAGGATATCAGGATGACTTTTTTGATGCCTCTTTTTTCTCCGATCTCCTTCAGCTTGGCAGTATTGTTGGACTTGCGGTCGCCGACGACATAGAGGAGGTCGCAGTCTTCAAGACCATAGATGGCCTTCTGCCTTTGCGAGGTGGCCTTGCAGATCTCACTTTCTTCCTTGATATGGGGATACTTCTTCTTCAGGACCTTGAAGAGGTCTTCCAGTTCGAGATAGGACATAGTCGTCTGATTAGTGAGAAGGAGTTTCGGATTGTCGAGATCGAGTTCCTCGATATCCTTCAGGGATGTCAGCAGGTGTATCTTATCC
Organism: Erysipelotrichaceae bacterium; assembly: GCA_017419065.1. Lineage (GTDB taxonomy): Bacteria > Bacillota_I > Bacilli_A > Erysipelotrichales > Erysipelotrichaceae > Colivicinus. Next base: position 9,122 of record JAFOMB010000175.1, read on the forward strand.
GACAGAGAGAGGATGGCTTCGGCTTCCGGATGGCCTTTCTTGCCGAAGTATAGGACATCATAGCCTTCCCTGAGATGATCCCTGATCAGATTCTTCGTCTTCAGAACGTCTTCACAGGAGGCGTCGACGACTTTGAGACCTTTCTGTATGGCCTTTTCCTTTATCGCATCAGAGATGCCGTGGGCGGTGAAAATGACGATGCCCTCGTTGATCTTCTCCAGGAGCTCTTCTCTGGAAAGAGCAGGATCATCCAGGGTCTTTATGCCGAATTCTTCCAGAGAATTCGTGACCCGGGAATTGTGGACGATCATGCCTAAAACAGTGATGGTCTCGTCCGGATTTTCCTCTCTGGTCTTTCTGGCGAGATTGATGGCGTTGATGACACCCTTGCAGAAACCGCTCGGGTAGACTCTTTGAATTTCCATATCTTCATTCTAGCATGTGTTACAATATTCTCATGAACAAAACACTGAAGAAGACGACCCTTGAATATATCGATCATTTAGGCTTCCGTGAACTGACAAAGGTACAGGAGACCTGTATCGATCTCGTCAACGGAAAGAAGGATCTGATCGTCATCTCCAAGACCGGGACAGGGAAGACCCATGCCTATCTTCTGCCGATCATGGAGATGATCAATACCGGTTCCGACAAGACCCAGGTGCTCATCTCTTTACCGACAAGAGAGCTGGCCTATCAGGTCTATGAGAATGCCCGGAAGATGATCGACGTCCTGCCGGATCTGCGCATCGCGTTCCTGTCCGGCGGTACCGACAAGAAGCGCTCCATGGCTTCCTTGACGAAACAGCCGCACATCATCATCGGCACGCCGGGAAGAATACGCGATCTTTTTGAAGAAAACGTCATCCGTGTCGACTTCGTCCAGATGTATGTCATCGATGAAGCGGACATGACCTTGGAATACGGTTTCCTGGAAGATATCGACGTGGTCTTTTCCCACATGGTCAAGGACCCGGAAGTCCTCTGCTTCTCCGCGACCTATCCGCAGGAACTCCAGGTCTTCACGAAGAAGTATCTCTCCGGTGTCAAAGTCATCCAGGTACAGGATGAAAAGAGAGATCCGAAGATCTCCCATATCCTGATCCCCTGCAAGCACCGTTCCTATGAGGAGACGCTGTACGGGATGCTGGAAGGCTTCAATCCGTATGTCTGTCTGATCTTCGCCAACTCCAAGGAAGAAGCGGACAGGGTACACAGCTATCTTGAAGAGAAGGGTGTCAAGACACTGCTCTTGCACGGCGGTCTGGAAAGCCGGGAGAGACAGCGCGCCTTAAAAGCGCTCTCCCGCAAGGAATACACCTATGTCATCGCCTCCGATGTCGCATCGAGAGGTATCGATATCGACGGCATCACCCATGTCGTCTCTCTGGGCTTCCCGAAGGAACTGCAGTTCTACACGCACAGAGCGGGCCGTACAGGGCGGAACACGAGAGAGGGAATCTGTTATGCCCTCTATCAGGAAGACGACCTGGAAGCTATTAAAAAGCTCGCAGCGCAGGGTATCCAGTTCAAGGCCAGAGAGTATAAGAACGGCAAGTGGAAGACGGCTGTTAATCCGACAGCACAGAAGAAGAGCCGTTTCGATCTGACCGAAAAGGAGATCGCCCAGACTCTCAAGAGAAAGAACGAGAAAGTAAAACCGAACTATAAGAAAAAGAAAAACCAGGAGATCGAAAAGATCAAACGGAAGAAGAAGAGAGAGTTCATCCAGTCCAAGATCAAGGAAGAACGCAAAGAGAGATATAAAGCCAAGGCAAAGGAGAAGATGTGATCTGGCTCTTTATCGGACTGCTGCTGGTCCACCTGGATATCGATATCGAACTCGGAGGCATGTCCCTGCCTCTGTTTCCTTCGTTCCTGGGTTTTATCCTGGCAGCCATCGGTTTCTATCAGCTCCGCAAGGATCATCATTTCTTCAAAGAGAAGGATACGCTGGCATTCGATATCATCATGGTCATCTTCTCTCTGGGAGTGACCCTTTATGAGCGCTTCGGCCATCACCATCAGATCGTCCTCCTCCTGACTTTCCTGGAGATGATCCTCTCCCATAAACAGCTCCATCTGATCTCGGAATACCTCGATGAGGAAAACAGTTTCACCTTCTCCTGCGAGAAGGTCTGTCACTTCCTGCTCGTCATGGAATCCCTGGTCTATCTCCTGGAATTCTTCCATATCGAAATCATCGTCCAGATCCTCGAAGGTCTCTGTATCTTCCTCTTGGGAGGGTTATTGCTGAGACTCCTGGATCAGATCTGCAGAGAAGAAAAGAAGGCATGACCTTCTTTTTCTAATATATAATATGGTCATGAAGATCAGAGAGTATATTGGAGATTCCGCCTTTTTCAAGACGCTTCTGAAGATCGCCGTGCCGATGGCACTGGCCAACCTGCTTTCCAGCTGCATGTCCATCGTAGACTCTGTCATGGTATCGTCTATCGGCATGGTCACGGCTGTCGGGAATGCCGGGAATGTCATCATGCTGAATGACGGCATCCTCTGGGGCATCGTCAGCGGCATTTCCATCTTCACTGCCCAGTTTTACGGGGCAGGTCAGTATGAAAACATGTCGAAGTGCTTTGGCCTCTCTACGGGCCTGGTATTCCTTTTCAGCGTCTTCTGGACTGTTGTGGTAGGACTGAAAGGGGAAGAGATCCTTCTCTTCTATCTTCCGGATCCGGAGGTCGTTGCCTGTTCTCTCATCTACCTGAAGATCATCGTCCTGTCCTTCTTTCCTGCCTGGTTCAACTTCTGTGTCATCACGATGTTCCGGAGCATGCATGAAACGAAGTTCCCGTTCTATGTCTCTACGGTCAATGCCTTACTGAACATCCTCTTCAACGCCCTGTTCATCTACGTCTTCCATATGGGGATCGCCGGAGCTGCTTTAGGGACACTCGCCGCTGATACGATCATCTCCTTATTCCTGATCTATGTCATCAAAAGGGAGAGACCGGTCTTCTATTTCGGGGTGAAGCACATGTTTCACTTCTCAGCTTCCTTTGTGAAACCGATCGTACTCAAGACGATGCCGATCGTCCTCAACGAGACGCTCTTCGGCTTCGGTTCCTCACTGTTCGCGAAAGCCTATGGCCTCTTAGGCAAGAATGCCATGGATGCCTATTATATCTCCCAGCAGGCCTTCAATCTCTTCACCTTTGCGATATGGGGTTTCGGCGGTGCTGTCTCCATCATCCTGGGATCGACCCTGGGAAGCGGCGATCTCGAAGAGGCGAAAAGACAATCCCGCTATCAGATCGGGGCCGCCTTCGTACTGGGAAGTTTTCTCATGGTCATCATGATCCTCTTCACGAAACCTTTCCTGCTGCTCTACCGTATCGAGAGCACAGAGGTCTATTCTCTGACGAAGGGACTCATGTATGTGCTGAGCGTGAAGGTCTTCTTACGCACCTTTAACTACCTGCTGATGTCTACATTAAAGGCAGGAGGGGATTCCAAGATCCTCAATCTCCTGGACTCCGGCATCATGTACGGCGTCGGTGTCACGCTCTCCTTTGCGAGCGTCTATTTGGGCATCACTTCTATCGTCACGGTCCTGGCTATCGCGCAGGCAGAACAGGTAGTGCGTTTGGTGTTCGCAGTGTTAAGATATAGGAAAGGGGTCTGGTGTAAAAACCTGACGACATTGGTGAAAGAATGAAAATCGGATTTGTGTCGCTCGGCTGCAGCAAGAATCTCGTCGATTCAGAGAATATCATCGGTCTTTTCGACGATCCGCATTTTGAATATGAAAGCGATCTGAAGGAATGCGATGTCATCCTCATCAATACCTGCGGATTCATACTCTCCGCCAAGGAAGAGGCCATCGATACCATCCTGGAGATCGCGGAATACAAGAAAGACAGGCTGAAGAAGCTCATCGTCTGCGGCTGTTTCGTACAGCGCTATTTTGAAGAGTGCAAAGAGGAGTTCCCGGAAGTGGATCTCTTCATACGCATCGATGACTATAAGAATATCAAAAGCATTTTGGAAGGCCTCTTCGGCCACGAGATGCCGTATGGCTACATGGAACACAGGAAACTCGTCAACAATGTTCACTGCGCCTATCTCAAGATCGCCGAGGGCTGCAACAACCGCTGTGCCTTCTGTGCCATCCCCCTGATCAGAGGAAAGTACCGCTCGAGGGAACTGGAATCACTGGTAGAAGAGGCAAAGGAGCTCAAACGGCAGGGCGTAAAGGAGCTCAACGTCGTCGCCCAGGACAGCACCTATTATGGAAGAGACCTTTACCATAAGGCCATGCTGCCGGAACTGCTGAGAAGGCTTGACGAGATCGGCTTTGACTGGGTCAGGATCCTCTACATCTATCCGGATGAGATCACAGACGAGCTCATCGACACCATAAAAGCTTCAAGGTCCGTTCTTCCGTACTTCGACATGCCGATACAGAGCGGCAGCGATAAAGTCCTGAAGTCCATGGGAAGAAGGGATACGGCGGAAGGGATCAGGGATGCGGTCAGACGTATCCGTGAGAAGATCCCGGAGGCCGTATTCAGAACTACGGTCATTGCCGGCTTCCCGGGAGAAAGCACGGAGGACTTCGAGGAGACGCTGGAACTGGCAAAAGAGATCCGCTTCGATTCCCTGGGTGCCTTCACCTTCTCAAAAGAAGAGGGGACAAAGGCCGGGGATGAGATGGAAGACGATGTGCCGGAAGAGGAAAAGAACAGGCGCTATGATGCCCTGATGTCTGCTCAGCAGCAGATCGTCGATGAGAAGCTGGAAAACTGTATCGGAAAGATCTTCAGGGTCCTCGTCGAGAGACATGAAGAACTCTTTGACCGCTATGTCGGCCGTTCGTATATGTCCGCACCGGACGGCATCGACGGTGTCGTCTATATCAGAGCGGATGATCTCAATATCGGGGATCTCGTCAATGTGAAGATCACCGGAAAAGAAGGATATGACCTCTACGGAGTCATTGAGGAGACAATATGAAATATTATCTGGGGATAGACCTCGGCGGTACCAATGTCAGAGTCGCCAAGGTCGATGAAGAAGGAAATGTGAAGATGATCAAGGATTCTCCTTCCTATGCGAAGGAAGGAAGAGACAAGGTCATCCGCAACATCATCGAGATGATCCAGACATTCGATCTTTCGAATGTCGAAGGGATCGGTATCGGGGTACCGGGACCGGTCGATGACAAGACCAACATGATGACGATGTCCACGAACCTGCCGGGCTTTGAAAACTATCCGTTCGCGGAGATCATTGAAGGAGCGACAGGAAAGAGAGTCTTCGTCAACAACGACGCCAATGTCGCCGGTGTCGCGGAAGCGACAGTCGGAGCCGGCAAGGGCTGCAAGATCGTCTATTACTTCACGCAGTCTACCGGGATCGGCGGCGCACTGGTCATCGACGGCCATGTCGTCGGCGGCAGAAAGGGTTATGCCGGAGAGATCGGCAATATCGTCGTCAAAGAGAACGCGCCGAAGATCAACCACCTGGCCCTGGGTGCCGTGGAAAATGAAGCCAGCGGTACGGCCTTAGGCAGAAAGGGAAAAGAGATCTTAGGGGAGAAAGGCGATTCTGCCAGAAAGGTCTTCGATCTCTGCCGGAAAGGTGATCCAAAGGCCATGGAGATCATCGATCAGATGGCAAAGGATCTCGGACGTATGATGGGAACGATCGCCCTGATCTGCGATCCGGACTGCTTCGTCATCGGCGGAGGCTGCTCCAAGTCCCACGATCTCTACTTCGACAAGCTCCGGACCTATATGGCTGACTATGTCCATGAAGGCATGAAGGACGTTCCGATCTATCTGGCCCAGTGTCAGGAACCGGGCGTCATCGGGGCCGCCATGCTGGCAAGGGAAGAATTAAAATAAACTACTGTTCATTAATAGAAGACTCCGGGTTTTCCCGGATGTCTTTATGAGAAGGATGAAACTATGGAAGTAAAAGAACTGAAAAACTGGATCGAAAACAGCGATTCGATCGAAAAAGACCGTTATTTCTCTCTCCTGAAGGAAGCAGAAGAACTCTTTGGCGAAGGGGACTATCACTTCGTCTCTTCTCCGGGAAGAAGCGAGATCGGCGGCAACCACACTGACCACCAGCTGGGCCACATACTGGCAGCGACACTGGATATCGACAATCTGGCTGTTTTCAAGAGAAGAGAAGACCTCAAAGTCTGCTTTATCGACAGGAAACTCGGAAAGATCGAACTCGATCTCTCGGATCTCTCTGTGAAAGAGGAAGAGAAGAATACCTCTGCCTCATTGGTCAGAGGCATCGCCGCTTACCTGAAGCAGGACTTCAATATTGAACCGCAGGGCTTTGAAGCCTTATGCGATCCGCGTGTCCTGATCGGCAGCGGCATCTCTTCGAGCGCCTGCTTTGAACTGATGATCGCCTATATCCTGGCCTACTTCGCCGGCAAAGATGAGACAGAAGACTACTATTCCGGCATCTGTTCAAGAGCGGAAAACAACTACTTCGGAAAGCCTTCGGGACAGATGGACCAGTACGCGATCGAAAACGGCGGACTGACGGCCATCGACTTCTCGAATATGACCATCGAACAGATCCCGTTCTCCTTCAAGGACTACGGCTATCATCTCGTCTTAGTCAATACGAAGGGCTCCCACGACAACCTCTCCGATGAATACGGCAAGATGCCTTTGGAAATGAAAGATGTCGCCAGGGAACTGGGTGTGGATGTCCTCTCGAAGACAAGTCTTGAAGAACTGCTGAAGCACTTCAATGAGATAAGAGGAAAACTGGACAACGACAGAGCTCTGTTAAGAGCCATCCACTTCTTCCTCGAGGATCCGAGAGCCGTACAGGAGAAGGAAGCGGCCAAGGCCGGCGATATCGACACTTTCCTCCATCTCATACGGGAATCCGGACGCTCCAGCTACATGTATCTGCAGAACGTCTACATCTTCCCGAAGCACCAGAACCTGTCCCTAGCCTTGGCGTTAAGCGAGGTCGTGCTGAAGGAAGAGGGTGCCTACAGAGTCCACGGCGGCGGTCTTGAGGGAACGATACAGGCCATCGTACCGGATCATCTCCTGCAGGAATACATCCGTGTGCTCGGAGATGCTTTCGGAGAAGATGCCGTACTCTGTGTAGATATCCGTGAGAAGGGTACCTGCATCATCATCTAGGAGGGAATATGGAATATAAGGAAAGCATACTGAAGGAATTCGCGAGACTGGCCGTCATCAACGGTGTCAATGTCCAGAAGGGACAGCCGCTGGTGATCGATGCGCCGGTAGATGCCTATGCCTTCGTCAAGGAATGTGTCAAAGTCGCCTATGAACAGGGAGCGAGTCTCGTCTATGTCAACTACACGGATGAGGATATCACCCGTCTCAACTACGAATACGCCCCGACAGAGGTCCTGGCGAGAGTCCCGTCATGGCAGCAGGACCGCTATCAGGACTGGATCGACCAGGGTGTCTGCATGCTGCACATCGTCTCTTCCGACCCGGATCTGCTCAACGGCATCGACCCGGAGAAGATCAAGACCGTACGTATGGCCCGTATGAAAGCCATGCATAAATACCAGTACTACACCATGAACAACATCGGTCAGTGGTCTATCGTGGCCTGGCCGAATCTGAAATGGGCGAAGAAGGTCTTCCCGGACAAGGATGATGAAGAAGCAGTACAGGCCTTATGGGATGCGATCCTGTTTACGAGCCGTGTAGAAGAGGGGAAGACGATGGACAACTGGGATGTCCACAACAAGCAGCTCCGTGTCCATTCAAAACTGCTCAACGACTATGCCTTCAAGGAACTCTATTTCAGAAACTCTTTAGGTACCGATCTCCGTGTCGGTCTCATCAAAGACCACATCTGGGAAGGCGGTTCCTCCTTCAACGCGAAGGGGGCGGAATTCCATCCGAACATCCCGACAGAGGAAGTCTTCACGATGCCGGATAGAAGAAGGATCAACGGAACGGTCTATGCCTCCAAGCCTCTGAGCTATGGCGGCAATCTTATAAAAGATTTCTCTTTTACCTTCAAAGACGGTGTCGTCGTCGACTATGACGCAAAGGAAGGAAAGGAAGTTTTGAAAGGACTCCTGGATACCGATGAGGGATCGAAGTCCCTCGGTGAGGCCGCTTTGATCTCCTATGATTCTCCGATCTCCAAGTCCGGCATTCTCTTCTACGACACGCTCTTCGACGAGAACGCCTCCTGCCATCTGGCCTTAGGTGCCTGCTACCCGGAAAACGTCAAAGGCGGTCTGGAGATGAGCCAGGAAGACCTATATGAACTCGGCGGCAACGATTCCCTGAATCACGTCGACTTCATGTTCGGAACAGAAGATCTGGAAGTGACAGGTATCACCTGGGATGGCAAAGAAGTCCCGGTGTTCGCAAAGGGAAACTTCGTATTCTGATAAAGTCAAATCATTACATAGTAAAAAAGTCTCTGTCGCAAAGTGAACAGGGACTTTTTTCGTGTTAATCTAAAATCAGTATTTCAGTAAGGAGAAAGCAGATGATCCGTTCATTTCGACATGTTTCCCGGAAAAACATTCTGATAATTGTTTTGACGCTCTTTTTATCGTTTCCTTCAGTATTGCCGGCAAAGATCCATTCAGAGTCATCCGGTTCTCTTTCTTATGATGGAACCGCATATTCTGTTGTGACAAACAGCGGAGATCTGGTTCTGTTCCGCAGTTTTGAGGAATACAACCATCTGTCGAGAGGAACCTTCACCGACATTTACGGGAATGAATATACAGGCCGGGTATTCACCGGAGTTGAAACACAGGCATCAAAGCCGTGGGAAGGTGTTGAAAGCACGATCTATTCTGTATACATAGCTGAAGGACAGGGAATACGTCCCAAACAGACCTCCTTCTGGTTCTCCGATCTAAAGAATGTCAGAAGTATTGATTTGACCGGTCTTGACACAAGTCTTGTGACCTATATGTCGGGAATGTTTATGAATACACCGATTCAAACGCTGGACATCAGCCATCTCAATACGCAGAATGTTGAATACATGGACAGTATGTTTCACGGGTGCAGTTCACTGAAACAGATCCAATTCGGGGATCTGGATACCTCAAAGGTTACTGATATGAATTTGATGTTCTACGGCTGTGGATCCTTAGAAGAATTGGATATCAGCAGTTTTGACACAGAGAATGTAAAGAAAACGGGCAGTATGTTCGCAAGCTGCGGATCCCTTCGTTCGATCCATCTCGGAAACTTAGACCTGACAAAAACCGTTGATATGATGCGGATGTTTAAAGGCTGTACTTCACTTGTATCATTGGACCTTGGAAAGATATCTACAAGTTCCGATACCCTGCATTACCTCGATTACATGTTTTCCGGCTGCACCTCTTTACTATATCTTGATATATCGGGAATAAACGCAGAGCGTTTAAACACCATGTATGGTTTGTTTGATGAATGTGAGAATCTAGGTTCTGTCGTTCTTGGTGAAAATTTTCGAAAATGGTTGGATGAAGCCTATCTCCCGGCAGGTATCTGGACACATGGCGAGTTAAGTAAAACGGAAACAGACTTATATAAAGAATATCCTTCTCACGCTGCGGAATGGGCGGGAGAGTGGAAAAGAGAGGACAGTACACTTCCTGAATGCGGTTCTCCGCTGATACAGAACGGACCGGACTATGTGTTTGAGTTCCAGTCACAGTTCAAAGACGAGCCGATGAAGTATACCTATAGTTATGACGAAAACTGGTTCTTTAATGACCCGTCAGAATACAATCACGATCTAGCGACGATGTCTTTGAAGATGGCAATGGCCGGTATGGCGGATGATGAGACTCATATGGACGATTCCCATATCGTTGACCTGCTTCATAATATGGAATTTGAAGATTATCTGATCAAGACATCCTATCCGATCCCGGAGGATAATTCCATTGGATATGCCATTGGCGCTAAAAATATCAATAAAGACGGAAATATTATCTCACTGATCACGGTTACCATACGCAGCGGCGGATACGGTCAGGAATGGGCAGGAAACTTCGAGATAGGAAACGGACAGATCCATTCCGGTTTTGATCAGGCTGCAGAAAAGGTTCTCGAAGGTCTTGCTGATTACATCAATGAATACAGCAAGTATCTGCTCGGAGATATCAAGGTATGGGTCAGCGGGTACAGCCGCGGTGCTGCTACCGCTAATCTTCTCGGTGTCAAACTCGATGACGGACGCATCGCTTCGATCAACCCAGACGATGTTTTCTGCTATGCATTCGAATGTCCGCAGAACGCCAGATCGATACGCGGCAGGCACGAGAAGTACGGCAATCTTTTCAGGATCGTCAATCCGAATGATTTCGTTACGAAAGTAGCTCCGTCTTACTGGACATATTCCTGCTATGGCGTGATGAAGGCGATCGCGAATCCATCTAATACGAATTTAACAAAATACCATAACACTTTAAAACCGAATATGTGCGAGGAGTACAAAAAGATACTCGCATATAATGACATCGGCAATATCGATGACGCTGTCTACAAAGTGACTTATGAGCGCTTTGATCAATCCGGTATCCTGAACAATCTGCTCGATTTCATATCATCACTTGCCTACAGCCCTGAACTGTATACTGACGTTCATCAGGAACAGATCAAGAGGATCGTCGGAAAGGCTCTGGCGGATGTGGATAATCCAAACATGTTTAAGGATTGCGTTTATGAAATCGTTATGCTTGTCGGAGGTTCTGCTGTTATTTCTAAACTGAAGGATGAAAGCAGTGCTGAATATATAGGGAAATGGATCGAATCGATCCGGGATGCCGTAAATATGTTCGTCGATGATAAAAACATCCAGCTGGAGGGCCATTCCTTCCCGGCCGTCTTCAAAGCACATTATCCTGAACTGTGTCTGGCGTGGATGGAATCCGCAAATACATATAGAGATACAAACAGCTTTAACAGCGGTCTGCTTTCGGCTTCTCCTGTTACTCTGTCAGAAAGCGATACCGTGGGTTCTGAAACGGATGAGATATTCGGTTCCAGCACAAACAGAAGCGTCTATATCTCGGCAGACAGTGTCCCGGTGATCAATGTGTATGATGAGAATCAGAATCTCTTAGCGCATATCTCCTCCCAGGACGCAGAACGGATCGAGAATGGCCTGATCACGTATACCGATTTCAACGGCCAGACAGTCATTGAGATCCCGGACGATTACGACTGCACGATTGAAATCGAAGCGACACAGAACGGGTCACTCACGTATTCCTGCGTTGAAAACGACTATGAGATAGGTGATGCCGTCAAAGTGGTTTCGTATATCGATGTAAACGCTGATGCGGGAGATTCCTTTATCGGCTTAGTAGAAGATATTTCAGAGTATAGAGATGCCGGCGTATATGAGCTGCTGAGCGATTATGTTCCGTTAGAGCCTGACATCAGTGAAACAGGGGATGAAATAACGCGTTATACAGTTTCTCTGGATATCCAGGGAGACGGAGCTGCTATCGGATCGGGAGTATTCTTCGCAGGCGAACATGCAGGTATGCATGTCATAGAAGGCGAAGAACGGTTCCTGGGCTGGTTCGATGAAGATGATGTTCTATTATCTGCTGAAACAGAATATGATTTCGCGGTCAAAAAAGACGAACATATCAACGCTAAATTCCAAGAGTCAGTTCCTCCTGTCGAAGAAGGCAGCGTCATCCGCCTCTCCGGGAAACTCCGCTATGATACCTCCTTAGTAGTCGCAGATGAATTAAAGAGCGTATTAGGTATAGAGAAATTCGATACAGTGATATTAGCTACCGGCGAAGACTTCGCCGATGCCCTGGGAGGAGGCTACTTGGCCGCTAAGAAGAGTGCTCCTATCATCCTGACGAAGCCTACTCAGAAAGACAAGGTCAATAAGTATATCAATGAGAACCTTACAGACAACGGTACAGTCTATGTCTTAGGAGGAGAGGGAGCTGTCCCTGCCTCCTGCCTGGAAGGACTCAATACCTCCAATATCGTAAGACTCTCCGGAAGGAACCGGTATGTC
>JAFOMB010000176.1 GCA_017419065.1 Erysipelotrichaceae bacterium
AGTTTCATCCCGAGGATGAAGGCAACGAGTACGGAGACGAGATCTTCAAGAACTATCTTAGAATCATAGAGAAATCAAAAACAGCCTGAAGGCTGTTTTTATTCTGTTCTTAGGGCAACGACCGGATCCTGTCTGGAAGCTTTCTTGGACGGGATGAAGCCCGCGAAGATCGTCAGCAGGACGGCAATGATGACCAGAACGATTGCGGAGCGCAGTTCCAGGACGGCATTGATGTTGTCGATGTCCGTAAGGGAATGAATGATCCTGTTGATCGGTATGATCAGCAGCCAGGAAACGCCGACGCCGATCACGCCGGAGAGCAGACCGATGATGAAAGTCTCGGCGGTGAAGATCGAAGAAATGTTGTGCTTGGAAGCGCCGATCGATCTGAGAATACCGATCTCCTTGGTTCTTTCCATGACCGAGATCAGGGTGATCACGGCGATCATGATCGAAGAAACGACAAGGGAGATCGATACAAAGGCGATCAGAACATAGGTCACGGCGTTGATGATCGTCTGTACCGAAGACATCAGCAGGCCGGTAAAATCGGTGTATTTGATTCTGTGATCGTCATCGATCGCATTGTCGTTGTAATCCTTGAGCAGGGACAGGAAGTGTTCCTTGGCATCGAAATCCCTGAAGTACAGGGAGATCGTCGTCGGATCATCGAGGTCCTGATAGCCGAGATTGATCAGATTGTTGGAATAGGAAGCGGAAGAACTGGTCATCATCGAAGACATGAGTCTCGACAGTTCTTCTTCATCCAGGTTGAAACGGAAGGCTTTCGCAAAAGCGCCGGTATCTACGCTCATAAAATCCCCGTTGAACAGATCACCCAAAGAGGTAAACGATTCCGTCATCGGTTTAATCATTTCTGCCGTGGCCAGACCGATCTGACCGGCGATCATCGCAACCACATAATCGTTCATGATACGGTTGATGATGGCGGCGGTATTGTTTAGAGCACCTTCTTCGGAAACAGCAGCCGCAATCAGCAGGCCTCTTCCGATCGGAGGGAACCCGTAACGGATATTGTTTGAATCTGAATCGTCGTAAAGGATCGAGGCGTCTTCCGGGTCATATCCCGGCGCGGATCTCAGAGCATCGAAATAGAAATCGTACATCCTGGCGACATCGTCTGCAAGAGCGGCATAATCGTCGTCGGTAAACATCATTCTCAGCATGCCGGCGATCTCCGGCGGTACATTCATGCCCTCAGGAAGATTGTTGAGAATGTTGTTGAGAGCTGTCTTGTAGTTGTCACCGGTAATCCCCTGTCTGACTGAACCGATCTTGTCATCCTGCAGCAGCAGATACTTGATTGTATTCTCGCCTGCGGTTTCTTCCCTGATCACTTCCGGAAGAGCTTCATAGGCGTCGATCGAATTGTTAAGAATCGTTGAATTGAGCAGCGTGAACAGCGATATCAGGGTCGTACGGTCAGGACCGTTGACGATCGCCTGAGCAGCCGTATTGGCGGAGTTCATGACGATGGCCTGCATCTGTTCCTCCGACAGCATGTCGAAGGTAAAGTCGTCAGGATTCACGTTGATCTTGAAGGCGTTCTTCAGCATGTTTTCATCAATGCTGATCATGTCGTTGAAATCGAGGTCCTGTTTCTTGTTTTCTTCATCAAAACTGTTGCCGGAAAAGACGTCGATGTCTCTGTCGGCAAGCTGTCTGGCGACGATCTTGGATGAAGAAGCCTTGTCGATGACATGCTCTATCAGTTCGTGGCAGTAAAGCACTCCGGCAATCGAGGAATTGTCTCCCGTCACGCAGGCAACACCGGTAATCTTAAGCGTCTCGGAACTGTCAAAAAGTCTGTTCATGTAGATCAGATCATCGGACATGTCTTCATAGGTATTGTATTTTTCGTTGTATCGATAGATATCCGATACATCGACGAGTTTCAGTTTTACATTCAGCAGATCATCGTAGGTCAGCGTCATCGGTTCGTTCTTGATTCTGGATTCGTTGCCGGACATGACATCGGAGATCAGGGTCTTAAGTTCGGAGTTGTCCCTTAAGCCCAGGGAATAGACCATCAGATCGGCGATCCTTCCTTTATCCGGAAGAACGAGAAGGACTTCATCGTAACTGTCTGGCCATTCGCCTTTAAGCAGTTCGCAGCTGTCCGGCAGTTTATCGAAATCGTATTCCGAGAAAACGCCCATTGCGGAAGACGAGGAGATTGAATTCAGCAAGGAAGCCGCCGAGTCGGAATAGATCGAAGACATGAGCGTATTCGGGTTGAGCTGTACGATGGCTCCGGTCACGTCTCTTGTGTAGATGCGCGGAGCAACCGAATAGGTATAGCCGATACGGGTCAGATCATCGCCATAAAGATCCTTGCTGCTTTCAAGCCAGTGCTTGAACGATTTGAGATCGTTGGATCCGATGGAATTCATCATCGAAGTGATCATCATCTGCTCTCTGACAAGTCCGTCTTCAATATCGCCGCTGGCTTCGATCCGTGAAGAAATCAGTGCACCGAAGACGTTGGATGTTTCCGACTGGATCGTAAGCGGATAGGAAGACATCGTATCTTCCTGGATGTCGTCGATGTAGTTCTGAAAACCGGTGGAAAGGGCTAGGATCAGGGCAATGCCGATGATGCCGATGGAACCCGCAAATGCCGTCAGGATGGTCCTTCCTTTCTTGGTAAGCAGATTGTTGAAGGATAAAGAAAGAGCCGTCAGATAGGACATGCGGGCTTTACGGGAAGGTCTGCTTCGTTTCTGTAGGATTCGCTTAGGATCTTGACACGGATCACTGTCGGAAACGATCTGACCGTCTTTCAGATTGATGATACGGCTGGCGTACTTCTGCGCCAGTTCCGGGTTGTGGGTGACCATGACGACCAGTCTGTCCTTTGCCACCTCTTTCAGCAGTTCCATGACCTGTAAAGACGTCTTGGAATCCAGTGCTCCTGTCGGTTCATCCGCCAGAAGAATGTCGGGATCGTTGACCAGGGCTCTGGCGATGGCCACTCTCTGCATCTGTCCTCCGGAAAGCTGATTCGGTCTTTTGTGGGCCTGGTCTTTAAGTCCTACCTCATCCAGGGCGATGAGAGCTCTTTCTCTCCTTTCTTTCCTGCCGATGCCGGCGATGGTCAGCGCCAGTTCGACATTCGAAAGAATGCTCTGATGAGGAATGAGATTATAGCTCTGGAACACAAATCCGACCGCATGGTTTCGATAAGTATCCCAGTCTCTGTCTTTGTAGTCCTTGGTGGAAACGCCGTTGATGATCAGATCGCCCTCATCATAGCGGTCCAGTCCGCCGATGATGTTCAGAAGCGTGGTCTTGCCTGAACCGGAAGGTCCCAGTACGGCAACGAACTCGGAGTCTCTAAGATTAAAAGAGACATGATCCAGCGCTGTCTGAAC
>JAFOMB010000177.1 GCA_017419065.1 Erysipelotrichaceae bacterium
CCTGTACCAGTCTTCATAGTTTTCATTCAGCAGTTCGATATTCTTTTCAAAGTATTCCCTGCGGACCTTCCTGTCTTCTATCCCGCGGATGCGTAACGTCGTAGCGACCAGGCAGTGCTTGAGATAGAGCCCGTTGACATCATAGCTGTCCAGGTTCAGCTCTTCCTTGATCCGGCTGATGGCCTTATAGACATCGAAGATACGCGGATCAGCGGAATGGGAGATGGAACCGGCACGCTGTACGTAGTTGTATAGAGGCTCTGCCACATAGGAGACCCTCTTCGCCTTCGCCAGCCAGACCGGTACGGAGGCCAGGTCTTCATACCACATGCCCTTGATGAAGGAGCGGTCCTTCATGAACTTCCTGCGGTAGAGCTTATTGTTGGCGGAGTTGTTGATGAAGATGATCTCATCGTTCTCCTCATAGGAGCTGACCTTGAAATCAGCACCCCTGGAGACTTCTCTCCTGCCATCTTCATAGACATAGCTGAGGTCGAAACAGACGATGTCCGAGTCATTCTCCACGGCATTGTCATAGACCTTTTCCAGCATGTCCTCTTCAATATAATCATCGGAATCCACGAAGCAGACATAGTCGCCGATGGCCAGATCCAGGCCATAGTTCCTCGCATCGGAGAGACCGCCATTGACCTTGTGGGAGATCGCGAAGCGGGCGTCATTCCCGATGAGGGCCTTGGCCTTTTCGATACTGTTATCTGGCGATCCGTCATCGATGATCAGACATTCAAAATCCTTGAGCGTCTGTTTCTGTATGGAGAGAAGACACTTCTCGATGTAATCCTCAACGTTGTAGACAGGGACGATGACACTGACTTTCATCGGTTTTCCTCCTCATAGAAAAAGTGGATGTGATCTGCCTCCTGAGGCAGGTCGTAGTAGTACTTGAAGGTCTCCAGATGATAGGTATCGTCATCTTCGATGTCGGCACCGTGTACCGAAGCGATCGGCATGCGCGGGATCCAGACATCTTCCTCTTCCGGATGGGTGCGGTAGTATTCGATGATCTCCAGTCTCCTCTTCTGATATTCGCCGACTTCATCATACTTCCGGATCCAGTTCATCGTCTTCATGCCGGTAAGGGCGATGAGGACAAGTAAAAACGGGATGGAGAGACGCCAGTCGAGTTTATAGGAGTCGAACAGGATGACCGAGAGGACGATCAGATAATAGACGGTATAAAGAGAGCTCCTGGCTCCGTAGATCGGCGACATCAGCATCACCACAGCGCAGCCCCCGCCTATGACCAGGTAGTATAAACTTCTCTCCCGGATGACGTGTTCTTCGGACAGGACGAAGAAAGAGACCATCACATCGATGATGAAGCACGGCCAGAAGATCATGGAGAAAAGAGAATCGGATGTATTGAGGAAACTCTTCCCCAGCGGGAAGGAGAATAAGGCAGCCAGGGAGAAAAGAGAGAGAAGCAGGCCAAGGCCCTTGAAAGCCGCATAGCCCTTCTTCGTGCCGAACAGGAGATAGCCCGCATAGACGACGGTAAAGAAACCGACAGTGTAGTAGTTGTTCAGGAAGGTCTGCTGGAGGAAGTTCGGATAGTTCAGGGCGATCTTTTCAAAGATGCCTAAAGCCGCGAAGTCCGCGGAATCCCTCATCAGACGGTAGGTGCTTCCCGGAGACAGCCTCATGAGTAAGAAGGCCGTGACAGAGAAGATGAGGTGGAAGATCAGGTATTTGACGAGGTATCTTCTTTCAAACCAGGAATAGATGAGGGCGATGAGGATGGCTGCGATCATCATGGCTGCGATGTTTTCCATCATCATCCCGATCACGAATAAGAGGACATTGGCCAGGATGGCCGATATCTTTAAAAGCGGTGAAAAAAGCCTCGTGGTCATCATCTTCCGCAGTATGACGAAGTACCACAGAGACAGACATAACGGGATCACATAGGTGGTTCCCATGATCCAGGTATAGGTCTCCATGCGCAGCTGGGCCGTGACCGTCGTCATCATGCATAAGATCAGTAAGACAGCCCCGATGAAGCGCTTTTTCACATTGGCCAGGAAGTAGACACCCAGATAGATGAGTGTAAAGAAAAGAGGATTCAGGATGTTCCAGAGAGGCTTGTTTTTGGCGACAGTAAAGCCCCATAACTCTGAGAAGAAACGTCCTGACCAGGTCTGATAGAATTCCAGTGCTTTGGCGATCGGATGGGCACCCCCTAAGGCATAGCCCCAGTCATCACCGGCTGTCGGTGTTTTATAAGTGATATAAGCGAAAACAGCCGCGATAAATATCGCTCCGAGTACATAAAAATGCTTTCGGGATAAGATCCGGTTCATCTTTTATATTTTAAACTATCGAAAAGGCTTAATAAACCTCTAATTCATCAATCCGATCTGATTGAGGAAACGGAAGATAGGAGAGAAGGAGAAGTAAAGTGTCTTATTGAGAAGACGGAAGTAGAGATTCTTCTTGCCGCCCTGCTTCAGATAACGGTTGTTTTTATAGTCAGGATAGGTCTTTGTGAGAAGATCCCAGAAGGCATTCAGAGCCTTCTTTCTCATGTCTTTATCTTTTAAGCGGCAGGCAGAGAGATAGGAGTTCCCGAAGAGATAGCGGATATAGAGATACTCGATCTCCTCTTTGAATTCCGCATAGGCACCCTTCTCTTCATAGTATTTCTTTATCCCTTCCAGGACCTCGATGATCCCGAAGACTCTTTCATTGTAGGTATGCTTGATAGAAGTCTCCCTCTGTACGTAGTAGACCATCTCTTCTTCCACGTAACAGACTTTCTCCATGTGGTATACCAGTCTGTACAGAAGAGAAGAATCCTCGTCTGAGACGACTTTAGGGCACTTCAAGCCCGTTTCCCGGAACCAGGAGGTCCGGTAGAGTTTATTCCAGAGGACAGCGAAAAGACCGACCAGCAGTTCATGTTTGTCCTTATAGCCGGTATCCTTCTGGGCTCTCTCCTTATCCGGGAACTTCCACAGGAAATCCGAGAAGCAGATATC
>JAFOMB010000178.1 GCA_017419065.1 Erysipelotrichaceae bacterium
GAGAGTCCCTTCTGTAAAGAGACCACGATGATCTCCCCTTCGCAGAGGTCATTCAGCTTTTTATACTGGCTTTCTTTGATACCGGCAGTCTTGTCGAACAGGAAGACAGTTCTTCCCGGAAGACCGGACTTTTTCTTTTCTTCTTCCATCCGCTGATACAGATCATCATAGTCTTCGATGTCCGTATGGAAGACGGCGCTTTCATAATGCGAAGAGAGTTCCGGATAGACAGAGACCAGGGCATCATTCCCATAGAAGGTGATCTCTGCTTTCGCTTCATCCGCCATGCCGTTTTTCATCTTCTCCCGGTCTTCTTTGAACTTGACGAGATAGCGTTCATAGACGGCATCGTAGATGGCCTTGGAGAAGGCTTTGACCCCATCCCCTACCACATGGATCCCATCGTAATAGAAGTACTCCGGATGTCCCTTGGAGATCTCTTCCCAGTGGATGATGTGGATGTTCGGATGATCTTTCGCGAAGTCTTCGAACTTCTTATTGTACATTGGATCATCAGCCCCTACCGCATTGACCCAGAAGATCTCCATGTCTCCTGTGATATCGAGGAGCTCTTCGCTTCTCTTTTTGGAGAAGTCGCCGTTGGTGCCTAAGCATAAGACGATCGGCTCGCTGAGCTTTCCTTCCTCCTTGAGCTGTGTGAGGACCTTTTCACCATAGTAGAGGCTTCTGGAGATCTCGCAGTCGAAGTAGCCCTGCGGGAAGTAGCTGTAGAGGGTCTTCACCGCATCCAGCATGATCGAATCGCCGATACCGATGACTGGCAGTCTCTCCATCCATTCCGCGACAGCTTCCTCATCGCTCTTTCCGCTTTCAAAGAGGTCTTCGTAGGCCTGCCTCTCCTCTTCCTCGCTGCGCTCTATCTCCTTGTTCCGCTCTTCGATGAGCTTCCGGTTTTCTTCGAGCTTCGCCTCGAGCTCCGACGCTTCTTCACTGTAGTCTTCCGCGCTGAAGACCTTGTAGCCGCCGAATACTCCGATCACCAGTAAGAGACAGGACAGGACGATCTGCAGGATCCTGCCGTTTTTCTTTTTGAGGGAGACAAACGGGATCCGCAGAACAGTTGTCAAAAGGAGCGTCAGGACGATCGTAAACGGAACGGCAAGCCATGGCGTCAGAGCGGCCGCCCGGAAGAGATAATAGATCGGATAGTGCAGCAGGTAGATCCCATAGGTCACATCTGACAGACGGCGCAGGATCTTATCAGCCTCCTGTATCTTCGTCCTGTCCAGGACGGCGTGATCGAGCAGACGCGCCGTGAGGATCCCGGTGAGAAACATCGAGACCGCGAAGAGTTTCGATGATGAACCCACCAGGCAGAATAAGAGGAAGAGGATCAGGAAATAGAGGTGGAAGACCAATTCTCTTTTGAAAGGATCTTTAAGACCCAACGGTTTATAGAGGGCCTGGAAGAAGGCCAGGAAGATCCCGGTGAGGAAGGAATAGGAACGGGAGAAAGTCCCGTAGTAGGCCAGGGAGATATTACCCGCAGAAATGTGATGGGTAAATAAGAAGAAACTTACAGCGATCAGAACGCTGAGTATCCCCAGCGGAAGAGCCTTAGAGGTCTTTCCTGCCTTTCTCAAAAGAAGATAGAAAAGAGGCAGGATCAGATCGTACTGTAAGAGAAGAGACAGATACCAGAAGTGTAGAAGAGGTGTCCAAGAGGATCTCGCGAAGTAGTCCTGACCGGCAGAGATCTGGTAGATATTATTATAAGAAAAGGCGATCGAGAGAGCTTCCTGTTTTACCGTGAACCAGCGTATCTCCGGGAATAAAGAGAAGAAAGCAACGACCCCCAGCATGCATACGATCATCGGGAGATAGAGCCTCTTCAGCCTTCCGAGATAGTAGTCCTTCCAGGCGATCTTCTTATGGGAGAATAAAGAGCGTGTGGACAGAAAGCCGCTCAACACAAAAAAGCAACAGACTGCCAGGTAGCCTCCCGGCAGGATGCCCAGATGATAGAAAAGGATGGCCAGACAGGAAAAGACTCTTATCCTGTCGATCTTCTTCAGATGTTTTTTCATCCGCTTCTGTAAACTCCGTTACTATTGTAAACCAAATAAGAGAACACGGGATTTTCGCTTTTAAAAAGATGATGTGAAACTGTCTGATAATGAAAAAGCATCCCCTCAGGGATGCTTAACTGATTTCTCTGTATCTGTTTACTCCCACTCGATGGTAGCCGGGCCTTTCGGCGTCAGATCGTATAAGACTCTGTTGACACCTTCGACTTCGGCTGTGATACGCAGAGTGATCCTGGTGAGAAGATCGTACGGGATCTCTTCGATCGTCGCTGTGACCGCGTCTCTCGTGTTGACCGCACGGATGACGACCGGCCAGGCGAAGGTCCTCTTGCCTGCCGTGACACCTGTCGTCTTGAAATCCGGAACGATGGTGAAGTACTGCCATACCTTGCCCTGAAGACCGGCCTTGGCGAATTCTTCTCTGAGGATCGCATCGGATTCTCTGACAGCTTCCAGTCTGTCTCTGGTGATAGCGCCGACACAGCGGACACCGAGTCCCGGACCCGGGAACGGCTGACGGAAGACCATGGAATCCGGAAGACCTAAGGCCTTTCCTACGACACGGACTTCGTCCTTATAGAGATATTTGACCGGCTCGACCAGTTCGAACTGCAGATCTTCCGGGAGACCGCCGACGTTGTGATGAGCCTTGATGCCATCCGCGGATTCCAGGATATCCGGATAGATGGTACCCTGTGCCAGGAATTCGATCCCTTCGAGTTTCTTGGCTTCTTCCGCAAAGACATCGATGAATTCTTTGCCGATGATCTTTCTCTTCGTCTCCGGATCTGCTACCCCTGCCAGCTTGTCCAGGAAACGGTCGACAGCGTCCACATAGATGAGGTTGGCCTTCATCTGATGGCGGAAGACTTCGACGACCTGTTCCGGTTCGCCTTTTCTCAGTAAGCCATGGTTGACATGGACACAGGTGAGCTGATCGCCGATCGCCTTGATCAGTAATGCAGCGACAACAGAAGAGTCCACGCCTCCGGAGAGGGCCAGGAGCACCTTCTTGTCTCCTACCTGTTTTCTGATCTCTTCGACCTGCTCATCAATGAATTTTTCAGCAGCTTCTGCGGTTTCGATCCTCAATAAGGATTCCGGTCTGACATCAGTCATAGTTATTCTCCTTCTTCTTTCAAATAATAAAAGAGTAGCACTGCTACTCTAAGGATGCCCAGGATGGGATCTCTTTTCCTCTTCTGACGATGAGAGTCTTCTGGAAGTCTGTCTCATTTAAAAAGCGCAGAACGGCTTCCTGCTCCTCTTCGCTGCAGCCTAATAAGGCCTTGACTTCAAAGCGTTTCATCAATATATCTACACAGATGACAAGCGCATCGATCTCTCTTCTTCCGGTACCTCTGAAGACTTCCATGCTGATCTCGTCACTGTCCAGTGTCCGGATGATCCCGAAATCACACGGATAGATCAAAGCCGGATACTTGTCGTGTGCACTGCCTTTCTTACTTACGATCTTCAGGTCCCCGAAATTGTAGAGCGTGTCTACTTTCTGCCAGAAATAAGCGTTGTTTTCAAACTCTTTCATGAAACTATTATATCTTCTATAAATTCCTTTTGCAAAACTTTATCATATTTATGCGTTGTTTTTCAAACGCATGTGGATCTTTTCCAGAAATTCGTCTGCTTCATAGGTCTGATAGGCCTCCATGGACTTTAAAAGGATCATCAGACAGGCATAGGCATCGGAACAGGCGTTGTGGTGGTTCAGAGAGATATCGAGATAGTCAGCCAGGGTGTTGAGCCTGTGGTTGTATAACTCCGGATAGACCCTTCTGGCGACCGCAACGGTGTCGATATAGGGATTGGTGAAGTGCTCCAGTCCATAGAGATCACAGACCGCATTGAGGACCCCCAGGTCAAAGCGGGCGTTGTGGGCGGCGATGATGGCGCCATCCAGGATCTCTCCAAGTCTGTCATGATAGTAGAGGAACTCATCCGCATCCTTCACATCTTCATAAGTCAGACCGTGTATGTGGGTGTTGGTGAAGAAGGAATAGCGGCTGTGAGGTTTGATCAGCCATTCAAAAGGCTCCTCCAGTTCCCCGTCGTTATAGACCGCGATACCCAGGGAACAGGCCGAAGCCAGGGAAGCATTCGCTGTTTCAAAATCCAGAGCGACGATCTTCATGACTTGGACGACTTCTCCTTCTTTTCCCGCAGGTACTGATTGAAGCGGCTTTCAAAGAGAGTCTTGGAGAAGGCTTCGATGCGGGTGCTCGTCCCGTCTTCCAGATTGATCGTCAGCTCATCCTCGGTGACGCCTCTGTCATACTTCCAGGAGACGACATCTTCATAGTACACGAGGACGCAGTCATTCCTGTCAGCGCGGTTGTATAAAACGACATAGTCATCCGAGAATTCCGCCAGGACTCTGGACGGCAGGAACATCATGAATACCGAGGCTCCCATCCACATCATCACGCCGATCACCTGGGTCTTCTGGATGAAGGTCATGATGAGACCGGCCGCGATCAGGAAGACGAAAAGACCGATGGGCTTGGCATTGATCGAGGAATTGACCAGCCTTTCGGACGGGAGATTGTATGTCTTGAGTTCCTTGCTTTTCATGTCTTCAGTATATCACGCTTATGTTATGATGTAGGCATGAGCCGGGCAGAAGGATTCCGCTATACCCTCATCCACAAGGACGCGAAGAGTAAGGCGAGACTGGGAAAACTGAAGATCTTCAACTACGAGGTAGAGACCCCGATCTTTATGCCGGTGGGAACGCAGGCCACTGTCAAGTTCCTCTCCCCGGAAGACCTCTACGGCATCCACGCCGGGATCATCCTGGCCAATACCTATCATCTCTGGCTGCGTCCGGGACCGGAAATACTGGAAAAGGCCGGCGGTATCCATGCCTTCATGAACTATGACGGACCGGTACTGACAGACTCCGGAGGCTTCCAGGTCTTCTCTTTAGCGGATACCAGAAAGATCACCGAGGAAGGTGTGCGCTTCAAATCCCATTTAGACGGCTCCATGCTGTTCATGTCCCCGGAAGATTCCATCCACATCCAGGAATCCATCGGTTCCGATATCGCCATGTCCTTTGATGAATGCATCCCCTATCCTTCTTCCTATGAATACACCAAGGCCTCTTTCGAGAGGACCCTGCGCTGGGCGAAGAGAGGACAGGAAGCTCATACGAAAAAGGATCAGGCCCTCTTCGGCATCGTCCAGGGAAGCGAATATCCGGATCTGAGAAAGTACTGCGCTGAGGAGCTCGTCAAGATGGACTTTGACGGCTATTCGATCGGCGGTACCTCTGTCGGAGAAGACAAGAAGACCCACTGGAAGATGCTGGATGATACCCTGCCGTATCTCCCGGAAGACAAGCCGAGATACGAAATGGGCATCGGCGCGATCAACGACATCCTGGAAGCGGTCGAAAGAGGTGTCGACATGTTCGACTGCGTCCTGCCGACCCGCATCGCGAGACATGGGACACTCATGACATCCCAGGGCCGCATCAACATCAAGAAGGCCATCTATAAAGATGATTTCACCCCGCTGGATCCGGAGTGCGACTGCTACTGCTGCAAGAACTACACCAAGGCTTACCTCAACCACCTCTTCCGTAACGAAGAAGGTTTCGGCAACCGCCTGATGTCCATACACAATCTCCGCTTCCTGGTCCACTTCATGGAACAGGTCAGGGAAGCGATCAAAGAAGACCGTTTCCTGGAATTCAAGGAAGAGATCTTAAAGAAATACAAATTTGACGAAAGAGGTTTCTGATGAAACTCAGCGATTTTGATTATGAACTGCCGGAGGAGCTGATCGCTCAGCATCCCAGCGAGAAACGGGACGGCTCCCGCCTTCTCGTCTTACACAAGAATACCGGCGAGATAGAACACAAGCACTTCTATGACATCCTCGACTATCTCCATGAAGGAGATGTTTTGGTGAGAAACAATTCAAGAGTCATCCCGGCCAGGCTCTACGGTACCAAGAAGGATACCGGGGCCCATGTGGAAGTCCTCATACTCAAAATGGAGGGCGATACATGTGAATGCCTTTGCGGCAATGCCAAGGCCATCAAGACGGGAACGACCATCATCTTCTCCGATAAGTTGCGAGGCACCTGTATCGAACGGAGAGAGGAAGGCATCCGCATCTTCAAGATGGAAGCGGACGGCATATTCCTGGAAGTCCTCAGCGAGATCGGTACGATGCCGACCCCGCCGTATATCCATGAAAAGTTATTGGACAAGGAACGCTATCAGAACGTCTACTCCAAGCCTTTAGGTTCCGCTGCCTGTCCGACAGCCGGTCTCCACTTCACGGAAGAACTGCTGAAGAAGATCGAGGAGAAAGGCGTCGAGATCCTCGATGTGACGCTCCATGTGGGTCTGGGCACTTTCAAGCCGGTCAAGGAAGACAATGTTGAAGACCATCACATGCACAGTGAATACTACACGATGTCCAAAAAGACTGCCGATGCCTTAAATAAAGCTAAAGCAGAGGGAAGACGGATCATCGCTGTCGGAACGACCTCTACCCGTACCCTGGAGACTGTCATGAACCGCTTCGGTCGCTTTGAAGAATGCCAGGGCGATACGAACATCTTCATCTATCCGCCGTACACCTTCAAAGCCATCGACTGCCAGATCACCAATTTCCATCTCCCGAAGTCCACCCTGATCATGATGATCGCAGCCTTCACATCAAGAGAGATGATCTTGAATGCCTATAAAGTCGCGGTAGAGAAGAAATACCGTTTCTTCTCCTTCGGCGATTCCATGTTTATCACCAATGAATGATGTCCTGAGACATACCGAACAGATCAGATCACTAAAGGGGCGGCCGTCCCTTCTTTTGCATGTATGCTGCGGGGTGTGCTCTGTCTGGCCTTTAGTCTATCTGAAGCAGTACTTCCGCATCACCATCTACTACGGCAATTCCATCATCTATCCGGAAAGCGAGTATGAGAGAAGACTGGAGACCCTGGAAGAATACCTGGGCATCCTGAACGATCCGGAGATCACCCTGGTCATCCCCTCCTACGACAGCGAAAGCTATATGAAGGATCTCTCCCTCTACGATGATCATCAGGAAGGCGGAAAGAGATGCTACCACTGTTATGAAAAGAGGATGACAGAGGCCTATGACTACGCGGAAGAGAACCGCTATGACTACTTCACGACCGTCATGTCCATCTCCAACCGCAAGAGAGCGGACTACCTCAATGAGATCGGGGAGCGTCTGGATAAGGAACACGCCCATACCCGCTACCTCTATGCCGATTTCAAGAAGGACGGCGGCATCACGAAGAACGAAGAGATGAATAAGGAGCTCCATCTCTACCACCAGTACTACTGCGGCTGTGTGTATTCAAGAAGAGAAGAGTAATATCTTTTATATATTAGTGAAAACTTTTCATTTTCTTCTTGACTCCAAGGGGAAATTGTCTTACTATAAAAAGGCTTAATGACTGGATCCGTAAGGATCTATATATTATGCTTAAGTTTGGCACACATGGACGTGTGTGCACATGGAAAGAAAGGAGATAGCGATGCCGACAATCAACCAATTAGTTCGTA
>JAFOMB010000179.1 GCA_017419065.1 Erysipelotrichaceae bacterium
GTCGACTGTCTGGCCGGTGTCCTCTATGAAGAGGAAAGAGAAAAACAGGCGCATGCCGTTCCTTCAGATATCACGGAACTGGATCCTCTGAAAGTCTATCTTGAACTCGATCCGGAGGGATTTCATGGAAACTGTTTTACCAGTATGGTCAGCGTCGATCTTACGGCCTACGCAAAGGAACACTTTGAGAAGTCGGTGAAGAAGACACTGACGATCCCTGCCTGGCTCAACAGACTCGCTCTGGAACACCACGTCAATTTCTCTAAAGTACTTCAGGATGCTTTGATCGACATGCTGCTGTGAAAGGAAAAAGAAAATGAAAAACAGGAGACTGATCTTGATAGCACTTCTGATCCTCTGTCTCTTCGGCTGTTCTGCCAAAGAGAAGAAGGCGCAGATCATCAACGCAGAGATGGCTGTCAGAGACTACGGGACCGTTAAGATGGAACTCTATCCGGATGTCGCTCCTAAGACTGTCGAGAATTTCGTCAGTCTTGCGAAGGAAGGCTTCTATGACGGAAAGTTCTTCCACCGCATCATCGACGGATTCATGATACATGGCGGTGCCGACTTTGAGGGAAAGGTCGAAAAGATCGAGGGAGAATTCGCCTCCAACGGCTTTGAAAACAACCTCAAACACACAGAAGGCGTCATCTCCATGGCCCGGGCCAACGATCCGAACTCCGCTTCTTCCCAGTTCTTCATCATGGTAGGCGATGCCCCGTGGCTCGATGGCGAATACGCCGCCTTCGGGAAAGTCACCGAAGGTCTCGACATCGTCAAGAAGATCGCCAAAGATGCCAGACCGATCGACAATAACGGCACGATCCCGCAGGAGGAGTGGCCGGTCATCGAGTACATAAAGATCATCGAATGAAAGACATCCTCACGGATGTCTTTTTACTGCTCTTTCAGTTTCTTCTCTTCCTTTTTCCAGGTGTAGTATTCATGGACTAAAGACGTATAGCCCAGTTTTTTCAGGTCTTCATAGCTGACCTGATAGTTTCCTTTATAGTGACGGCCACTTCTTAGAAAGCGCAGGTATTCCAAGATCGTCTCATCGATCGTATGGAGGCCGTCTGTCTTTGTGAGCAGCGGAAAGTACCATTTCGTCCAGGTATAGGAATTGTCTCCGAAGAGATCGTAGAACTTCCTGTCGAGGGAATGGATCAGGGAGACAGCGGCCTTTTCGTAGGAGAGGCCTTTTCTCTTTCTGTTCCGGTAGATGGCTCTCGCCTTTCTCCGTATCCTGGCTTTCATCTTTTCCAGGGTGACCTTGGAGAGGTCTATCTCCCCTTCTTCATAACGCAGTCCCAGGAATTCAAAAGGTTCATGCGGTCCGTAGAAAAAGACCTTTTCTTCGTTGAGTAAAAGACCTCTGTCCTTCAGATGATCTTTCAGATACTGAAAGTATCTGTCTGCTTCTTCCTTCGTTTCGCAGATAAAGAGGATATCGTCGGAATAGCGGAAGTACGGGATCTTCTTCTCTTCAAAAAAGACATCCAGGGACAGAAGATAGAAATTGGCGAAGAAGGAGGCCAGAGGGATACCGGCCATGGCTCCTCTTTTCTCGTTCAGAAGGACACCGTCTTCCATGGTTTTGTCTATATGGAGGAATCTTTCCATGAAGCAGAAGAGTTCCTCGTCATCCTCAAGGATCTCTTTCAGGATCTTCGAGAGGATATCGGCATCGATCGAATTGAAGTAGTCGTGGATATCTGCCTTGACGATGCATTTCCCGCTCAGATCCGGGATCTTCCTGATCGCTTCAAAGGCGTCCCTGACACTGCGGTCCTTCCGGAAGGCATAACAGGAATCTCTTAACTTCCTATCGTACTTATGAAGAAGGAATGCCAGCAGCTTCAGCATCCACATCTCATCTGCCGGGAGAGTGTAGATCACTCTCTTTTTTGAGGATCCCTGCTTGGCGATCTTTCTTTTTTCAGGTACAGAAAAAGAGAGACCGCTATAGCGTTCATACCTCTTTTCCGCAAGAAAAGAAGACAGCTCTCTGATCTCTCTTTTACTAAGCTGTTCATGGGACTGGCGATACTCGAAGAAGTCCTTCCAGACCTCTTCTTTCTGAAGATCCTCTAACAGACTCATAGACTGAAGAAGAAAGAAAAGGTGCTTTGAAGCAAGCTGTGCTTGCGATACCGGCCGGTACCGGATCCGACTGCCTGTAAAGTACTATAGAGGATCCGGCTGCGGCTGCCACAGGCGCTTTCGCATTTTCTTTCTTTTTATGAGATCACAATACCTTGTGCAATCTCTCCTTGATATAGTCGTAGCGGTTTGGATAGTGGACGATGAAGTTGTAGAACGGGATCCCGTTCTTTTCCGCTTCTTCCCGGCTCCATCGGTATTCTCTATGAGAAGTCGTCGTCTTTCCTATCAGCATGATGAACAGTTTCGGGGTTTCTCCATCATAGACACCGATGGAATAGTTCATGAAACGGCCGGTGCCGCCGATGGTCAGAGGCGAAACATCTTCCTTTACGATGTACTGCGGGAATTCCTCCGCGAGGACTTTCAGGATCTTGTCTCTGGCCGGGAGTTCGTCTTCCGGCTGTTCTCCTTCATAGTACTCCTTCGCCTTTTCTTCTTCCCTGAGGGATTCCTTCAGCTCTCCGGCAGCTTCATTCAGCCTCTCGCCGAGGTTTCCGAAGAACTCTTTCGCCTTTTCCCTGTTTTCCTCGCTGGTGACTTCTTTCGCCACATCGTTGAGTTTTTCTCCGAGGCTATTCAAAAAGTCCTTGGCTTTTTCCTTATTCTCATCTGTCGCCACTTCTTCAATGACTTTTCCGGCCTCGCTCAAAAGCTTGTCGAACAGACCCATAAATGATTTCCTCCGTGCTTCTTTTCTTCATCGTAACACGGCTGTTCTGTTTCCGAAAGTACAATCGTAAATCCTGTTTACTTCTGAAGTTTTTCCACGCCTTCCCTGAGTCTCTTGAGTCCTTCTTCCAGGATCGCGTGAGAGGTCGCGATGCAGATACGGACATGACCTTCCGACTGGTCTCCGAAGAAACGGTGACCACCCGGTACGATGGCGAGTTTCACTTCTTTCTTCAGATACTCCACGAAGTCTGCGGATACCATATTCAGTTTTGAGATATCGACATAGAGGAGGTAGGTAGCCATCGGTCTGTACGCATGAAGCTGCGGGATATTCTGGTTGATATAGTCGACCGTGAAGTCCCGGTTTTTCATGATGTGCTCCCGAAAGAGATCGACCCAGTAATAAGCCTTCTCCATAGCTGCGGCCGCAGCGACCTGAGAAATGGAGGCAGCACCGCCCTGGGTAGACAGGACCGCGGAAGCTCTCACGATCTCATCGAACTTCGAAGGATCTGTACAATAGGCGCAGCCGATGCGCAGTCCCGCCAGTCCAAAGGACTTGGAGAAGCCGAAGACGCTCAGGACTCTGCCGCATCTTTCGTTACCTAAGGTATAGATACTGTTGAACTCGCTGTCCGGATAGATGATATCCGACCAGATCTCATCGTTGAGGATCAGGAGATCGTGCTTCTCGCAGATGGTCATGATGCAGTCGAGTTCTTCTTTTGTATAAGTCAGTCCATACGGGTTATGAGGATTGCACAGACCGATCATCTTTGTCTTTTCCGTGATGACCTCTTCAAAATGGGAGAGATCCATCTTTCTGTTACCCGGATCAAGAGGGACCGATAAAGATACCGGTGTCCCGCCGGCGGAAAGACAGGCTTCCCTGAACAGGAAGTCGCATGGATCGAAGACGATCATCTCATCTCCGGGTTTCAGGAAGGCCTGGGCGATGACCGCCATCGCTCTGGCTGCCGAGTCTAAAGGCAGGACACAGGACGGATCGATCTCTTCCCCTTTTCTCTCCTTGACAGCCTTTGAGAAGGCTTCCCGGAATTCCGGAAGTCCCAGCTGCGGGGAATAGGAAAAGTAGCCGTCATCGATATAATCCCTCATCGCTTCTCTGATCTCCGGAGCGATCGGATAGTCCGGGTCAGCAGCTGTCAGAGGGATGACGCCTTCTTCTACTTCTGCCCAGCGGAGATTGAAGGCTTTCTTCTTCAAAGCCTCGAGATTGACATTCTGATCATCAAAATAGTTCATACATGAGGCCTCCTATGGTTCTATTGTATCGGAAAGTCTCTGTTTCACGAATGCTTTTCACGCTATCACGCAATTGCAAAGTCGCCTTGTCTCTTTATCAAAAGGATAAAAAAGAGCTTCTTTCGAAGCTCTTTTAGACCTTGTTTCTCTGTCTTACTTGACAGTGATCTTAGTGATATGCGGATTAACGCCGTTGTACCAGTAGCAGAAACCTTCCAGATCGACAACATCGCCGACGTTGAGGGTCTTGGCTGCCTGATAGACTTCTGTATCCGGACCTGTCAGATAAGATCTGACCAGGAACGTATAAGTGTTCGTGCCGTCTGTGACGTTGAAGTAGACATCGCTGCCTTCTTCGCCGCTGCCGTCCCAGTTGTATAACCAGGCAACTTCGTTTCCACTCGGATCAGTGGAAGCTGCGACTGTTAATCCGTTGAAGGCGACCTTTTCATTCTGGTGCTTGACCAGTTCTTCTTCATTGCCTAATAAAGCAGTGACATCTGTGACCGGAGCGACCCAGTTGCCATCGAGGATCTCGTACTTGGCATCTGTGATCTCGACTTCGCCGGACCATTCAGACTTGTAGCCGGTGACTCTGATCTTCTGACCTTCGACGAGCTTTTCGACTTCTGCTTCTTCGATCGGCATGTCATAGATGAAGTAAGCGCCGTCTTCTGCCTGTGTATAGACAGTGACTTTGCCATCCCACCAGGAGTTGTGTGCCTGGACATATGTTTCAACAGTGACCTCAGAATCCATCGGTGCTGCGACATAGTCAGCGTGGGACATAACAGTAACTTCCGGTGTCGGTTCCGGTTCCGGTGTAGGTTCCGGTGCCGGTTCTTCCTTCTTCGTGCAGGCCGCTAATGCAACGACCATCAGAAGAGAGAGCAGGACCATAAGTAATTTTTTCATTTGTTTCTCTCCTTTGTACAGTTGTACTGAACACATCTATTATACTTTCATTGAATGGAGAATGCAAAAATACGGCTTATATAAGCCGTATTTCATATTCTGTTTCCTTCTTCATCGAAGAGATGGAAGCGTTCCTTATCCATCCGGATCCTGATCTTCTGTCCCCTTTCATAGGGAATGAAGAGATTGCTCTTGGCCTTCTCCAGGATGGTCAGCTTCTGACCTTTATATTCACAATGGATGATGAGATCGGTTTCGATGAGTTCCACATACTCGACAGAGGCCTCTTCCCCTTCTTCTGTGATCATGATATTGGCTGGGCGTATCCCCAAGGTGACTCTGTTTTTCTTCTTCAGAGCTTTCTTCTGGGAAGGCTTCAGAGAGACGTGCTCTCCGTAGAAAGAGACGACACCCTCTGAAGATACCGGGACATCCCTGAAGAAGTTCATCTCCGGAGAACCCAGGAAGGAAGCGCAGAAGATATCGGACGGTTCGTTATATACCCTGGATGCCGGTCCGTTCATCTTCAGAAGACCGTCTTTCAATACGATGAGGTCTTCGGAAAGAGAGAGGGCATCATACTGATCGTGGGTGACATAGACAAAGGTCGTCTCATAAGCCCGGTGGACTTTTTTCAGTTCATTCCTGAGTTTTCTTCTCATCGGCGCATCCAGATTGGAGAAAGGCTCATCGAGCAGCAATGCCTTCGGATGACGCACTAAGGAGCGGGCGATGGCTACCCGCTGTTTTTCACCGCCGGAGAGATCCTGCGGCAGCCTGTCCAGCTTCTTATCCAGGTTCAGAAGAGCGGCGATCTTCTTTACTTCTTCTTCGACCTGTTCTCTTGGCATATGCCTTACTTCCAGAGGAAAGGCGATGTTCTGATAGACAGTCTGATTCGGATAGAGGGAATAGTTCTGGAAGACCATGGCGATATCCCGGTCTTCCGCTTTGATCATAGAGACATCCTGTCCGTCAAAGGTGATGGTGCCTAAAGTCGGTCTTTCCAATCCGGCGATCAGTCTCAGCAGTGTGGACTTCCCGGATCCCGATGGTCCGACGATCACGGTAAAGGCCTTGTCACGGATCGCGAGGTTTATATGCTGGAGGGCGATGACGCCTTCATTGGAGGTAAAAGGCATGGCTTCCTGCGCCTTGCGTATCTTTTCCTTTTCCTTGCGTCCGAAGATCCCTGTCACTTTCTGGAAGGGATAGATCATCGTGACATCTTCAAAGCGGATCTCCATCAGCGCTTCTCCTCTTTCTTTTCTGAAAGGGCCTTATCGAGGTCGACTCTGGAATCCTCTTCTTCGATCTCCTCTTCCTCTTCTTCTGTCACGGCATTCTCCTGGTAGATCTCATCGAGATCCTTCATGACAGACGGACGGATGAGGTCGGTGAATAAGGCCGGTACGACCAGTAAAGCCAGTGGAATGATCTGGACGATCGTGATGAGGACATAGAGCAGCAGGACAAAGAAAGCGCTGCGTAAAGGCTTCTTCATCGCCAGCATGGCTGCGATACGCAAGATCGTGCCGATACCGGCTTCAAAACGGGACAGTGCCGGCGGAATGAAGATGATCATCGGGATCAGGACAAAAGACAGGGCGACCCCCAGGATCATGTATAAGAGACCCCAGATGTTGATCTTCCAGATCTGATAGCCTGTCCAGAGACCTTCTGCCGTGATGGCGATGATCAGGATGGAGATCAATGACAGCTTGATACCGTCCTTGAGGTTGTCTTTGAAGGAGGCATAGAAGTCTTTCAGGATCCCGTTGCCTCTTCCCGGTCCGAAGATGACCTGGCGGACCGTATGAAAAAGCGCTGCCGAAGACGGCACTAACGTCACTAACGGAATAGAGAAGATGATCCAGAGGATGGAGACGATCACCATATTGGCGATCGCTTCCAGCATCTTTATGAAAGGACTGTCGTAATTCATAGTTTATAAAGGAGTGTCTTTGATATGGGTCAGGGTACCGGCTTTGATTTCCTCTACAGTATGGAAGGAAGTACCGATCAATAGATCGGTCGAAGTCGGATTATAGATCATGGACCCGTCTACACTATATTCTAACATCTTATAAGCCTCCAGATACTCCAGGATCTCGCTGTTGGTCGCAAACCAGATCTCCTCCTCATGAGGAGAGACCATCTTCAGGAGCTCTTCGATGCGTTCCCAGTTGTCATCCCTGTCGAATTCATACGCATGGCCCCAGACATAGAATAAAGAGGCTTTCATGACCGGTTTCTCAAGGAACTGTTTCGCCAGTTCAAAGAGTTTTTCATCGTTATGATGACAGGTCGGATCCAGAGCTAAAGGATCCTTCGGAAGATCGAAGGAATACGTGGAGTTTACAGTGCGGGCTCCCTTGTATCCGGCGATCTTCAATAATTCCTTGACTTTATCATTATAGAAACCGAAGGGATATGCAAACATGGTCAACGGCTTCTCAGCGATCTTCTCCAATTGTCTCTTGTCTTCCAAAATCTCATATATGGCATAGGGACTTCCTAAAGAAGTGAGATCGGAATGATAGAGGGAATGACCGCCGATTTCCTGGTTTTTATAGAGTTCTTTCGCTTCAGCCGGCGTGACCTTTGAAATATCGAAAGGCATCCCTTCCGGGCTCTGATATCCCAGGACACCATATCCCAGATTGAACGTCCCCTTCACATGGTATTTCTCACAGAGTGCCACCAGTCTTCGATCCTGTATGACACCGTCATCATAGCTCAGTGTGAAGGCCTTTCTCTTTCCTCCCGGAAACAGGAGGACATCAAATCGCTTTCCCATAGTTCCTCTTTTCTAAAAAGGTCCGCCTCAGCGGACCTTGTGTTTTAAAGCTTTACAGCTGTGATCGGTTCCGGTTCTCCGAATTTGAAGGCCGAATTGTTTCCGGCATCCACCTTTACGCTGTCCCCTTCAAAGGTCAGAGTATAGGTATCCTGGATGCAGGTCTCTACCCATCTGCCATGCATGACCAGAACGTTGTCTTCCTTCCAGTAAGCATCGCCCAGATAGAGCTGTGTGAGATCTTCCGGCTTGCCTAAGAGGTTGGAGAAACGGGTTCCGTTCGTGGTGAAGCGGATCTTCTCTTGCCTTCCGGACTCTGTGACGAAGTTCCAGACGAGGCCGTAGACGTCAAAGTCGAGAGAGAATGTCCTGATCTTATCCGGTCCGGTACCGTTCATGAAGTTGCCTCCAAACGGCGTGAAGACACCGGTCTTGACTTCATACTTCTTTCCGCTTACTTCCTTGACGAGCGGAGAGAATGGCTGACAAGGCGGATTGCCGATGTTGAGACGACTCAGCTTTCTCGTCAGTCTGCCATAGGCTTCATCGTTTTCCGGCAGGACTTCATCGCCCAGGATCTTTTCGACAAAGTCCCAGGTGATATTCTGTGTGCTCTGTGCCCAGTGCGCACCAACGGCTGTTTCCGTGATGCCGATCTCCATGTCCTGATCCGGCAGGATGATCGTGAACTGACCCATTGCGCCGTCAGCACGGTAGGCGTTGTGCGGCTTGCACATCCAGATCTGGAAGCCGTAGCCTAAGAAGTTATCGGAAGCTTCCGGATTGTTGATGGACTCGGTCGCGGAATCGTTCTGATTGGTGGTAGCGAGTCTGACATAGTCTTCAGCCAGGATCCTCTCGCCTTCCCAGACACCGCCGTCCGCATAGAGCTTCATGAGACGGAAGTTGTCTTCGGTCGTAGCGTAGAGACCGCCGCCGCCGACTTCCATGCCGTCAGCCATGCAGGCCCAGCGCAGGTTGTCCGGATCGATGCCGATCTTATTGAAAAGACGAGGTGTCAGATAGTCGTGCAATCCTAAACCGGTCTTCTTGCGGACGATCGCTCCCAGCATGGTGGAACCGACAGAGTTGTACATATAGGTGGTACCTGGCTTGTGATTGACCGGGGTGTGCAGGAAGTCCTTGATCCAGTGCTCGGAATTCCAAGGCATCGTGTCCATACCGCAGCCCATGCATAAGACATCGCGGATGGTCAGAAGCTTGAGGTTCTCGCTCGGCTCTTCCGGAGATTCATCCGGGAAGATGTCGATGAGTCTCTCATCGAGCTTTAAAAGACCTTCGGTATAGGCGATACCGACAGCGGTAGCGGCGTAGGTCTTGGTGTGGGACTGCAGGCCGTGTCTGAGGTTTGGTCCAAACGGAGTCCACCAGCCCTGGGTGACGAGCTTTCCATGACGCATGATCATGAGACCGTGCATCTCTGTCTGGCTCTTTTCCAGATTATCGATGTATTCGAGTATGAGATCGCTGGAGATACCGACCTCTTCCGGTCTGGCGGTTTCAAACGGTTTTCTGTACTCCATAGATTATCCTTTCACGCCGCCGACGACCATACCCTTGATGAGTTCCTTCTGAACGAACGGATAGATCGCCAGGATCGGGATGAGAGCGATGATGGCGACAGCCATTCTCGCTGATTCCGTAGGCAGATTTCTCGATGCCAGCATGACCGCCTCATTCGAGAGGTCAGTCGTCTTCAGGAACTGGATGGAATCCATGAGTTTCTTCAGATAGTCCTGGATGGTGTAGAGTTTCGGGTTATTGATGTAGTAGATACCGGCTGTCCAGTTGTTCCAGTAGCCAAGAGCGGAGAACAGACCGATGGTCGTCATGATCGGCTTGGAGAGCGGGACCATGATCTTGGAGTAGATCGTCCAGTCCTTGGCACCGTCAAGACGGGCTGCTTCGATGATGGAATACGGGATATTCGCATTGAAGTAGTTTCTGACGAGCAGGACGTTCATGCCGCCCATCAGAGCACCCGGTAAGAGGTAGGCCCAGATCGTATCCTTGATGTGGAAGAGTCTGGTCCAGACCATATAGGAAGCGACCATACCGCCGTTGAACAGCATCGTGAAGAACAGCAGGAAGGCGAAGAAGTTTCTCGGTTTGAAATCCTTACGGGAGAGCGGATAGGCAAACATCGAGGTCATGATCAGAGAAGCGATCGTACCGATGACGGTGACGACGATGGTAAGGCCATAAGCTCTGGCGATCGTGGCTCTCTTGGCCCACATGAAGGCGTAGGCATCTAAGGACCACTCATCCGGGATGAAGCGGTAGCCGCGTACGAGAGATGCTTCGGAAGACAGGGAAACTGTCAGCATCAGGATAAGCGGTACGACGCAGAACAGCATCAGGAGGATCATGATGACAAGAGCGGTATAGTGGAAACCTCTCTCGCCTTTCATCAATTGGATCTTGTTTTTCTTGGTTGCCATGATAACCTCCTAGAACAGGGAATTCTCCGGATTGATCTTGCGGACTGCCAGGTTCGACAGCATGACCAGGATAAAGCCGATGACGGCCTGGAAGACACTGGCTGCCGAGGACTGACCGACGTTGTTGGATAAGATAAGAGCACGGTAGACGAAGGTATCGATCGTCTGTGTCGTCTCATACAGCATGCCGTTTCCGAGCGGTACCTGGTAGAAGAGACCGAAGTCGGAGTTGAAGATACGGCCGATCGATAACAGCAGCATCATCGTGATCATCGGTTTCAGTAACGGTAAGGTGATATAGCGGATCTGTTCGAGCTTGGTAGCGCCGTCGATACGGGCCGATTCATAAAGACCCTTGTCGATACCGCCGATGGAAGCCATGTAGATGACCGAGGATTGTCCGGCACCCTGCCAGATATGTACGATGGTCAGGATGATAGGCCAGTAGGCAGCGGTCGTATACCAGGCGATCGGATTGTCCTTGAAGATCGTCGCATTGAGATAGCCGTAGCTCTGGCTCAGGAATGCGTAGACGAGGAAGGACAGGATGACCGCAGATACCATGGACGGGAAGCAGATGATCGGCTGGATGACTTTGGCGATCTTCCGCTGGGCGATCTCATTCATGCATAAGGCGATGAACACCGCGATGATGAGGTCCATGATGATCCATACGGCATTGTAGGCCAGAGTGTTGCGGATCATGATGAAGGCATCCTTCGTCTTGAAGAGATATTCGAAGTTGTCCAGTCCGCACCACGGGCTCTTGAAGATACCGACCGAGTAGTTGATCCTCTTGAACGCCAAAAGGATACCGAACATCGGCAGGTAGTTGTTTGCGACGAGATAGAGCAGTCCCGGCAGCATCATCAGATACAGCGGGAAATCATTTTGGAATTTTTCTTTTCGCCGGAGTTTTTCCTGTTGTTTCAGGATGTCGTCAAACTCCGAGGCTGTCTTGATTTCAGACATAGTACTCTCCTTACCTGTAGAATCATCCATAATTCCATGGTAGTAAAAAGGTCTTTCTCATACATTAAAAAAAGTACACTGAATTTGTCATTTTCTATTTAATAAATATGCCTTCAGAAAAGCAGAGGCTTCCTCCATGTGTTCCCCGGAAGCGGCGATGCCCAGGACAACGTCATGATGATAGTAGCCGGCCTTCTGTAAGAAGGAATCCTCTTTGAGGAGGATGCCGAAAGGCACAGATGTCCCGTCGTCCTTTGTCACGGTATAGAGGTCTTCTTTGGCCTTTTCAAGGGTCTCTTCATCCAGCAGGACACTCAGATCCGCAAAGGCATCCTGCTTCGCGAAGCTGTCGAAATGCGCCGGATCGGAGACATAGAGGTCGACTTCTCCCAGGGTAAACAGAGCAGAGAGGACCTCCAGGGAACTCATGTCTTCCCGTCCCTCCTCTTCGCTCAGAAAGAGGTCGGTACGCACATCGATCTTTCCCCTGTCCCTTCTATCCGTGAGTCCGTAGATCTCTTCAAAGACGCTCTCATCGCCTTCTACGACCAAGGAGTCGCTGTTGACCAGGACGGCACGCATCTTGACCGGCACAGTAAAGACAGACCGGAAGATGAAGGAGACAAGCAGGAAAATCACGATCAAAGCGATGATGATCGGGACCTTGTAGTAGTCATAGAGAAAAGTCAGTTTACTCTTTTTATCAGGAAGTTCCTTAAACTGCTTTCTGTCTTTTTCCAGCTGATCAAGCCACCTGTTCATCGTTTCCTCCTTTCCCGTTCCGCCAGTCGAACGGACTGGATCCTACCATCTTGTGGAAGA